>URWU01000134.1 GCA_900551585.1 uncultured Alphaproteobacteria bacterium
GTCAGATGTGTATAAGAGACAGACAACATGTTATGAAAAGATTGTAATGGACCTGGTAAAAAACCCGAATGCAGAACTTTTTTATGAAGAGTATCCTGAATTTCTGCAACGCGGACATACAATTACCGAAGCAGACACTTGGTTAAAATATGCCAATATGGCAAATTACCTAATGAACTGCGCCGGCAATATCAATGCCAAAAAAGCTTTCGCAAGAGCTTTAGTCGCCTACTTTGCCAACAGCAATGAAGAAACCGAAAAAACATTGCAAAAAGCAGCCGAACAAATCGAACTCCCGCTTGATTTACAAAATCTTCCGGTCGAATTATCTGACATCGAAGGCAGACCGATAATCAATTATCATCTTCTGCCGGAAGAAATAAAAATCATTCTGGAGGCTGAAAAACTGGGACGCGGACAACAAGGAGAAATCCTTGCCTATGAAGACCGATACGGCAAAAAAACAGTAAACAGTGTCGACTACCGCAAAATCATTTCGAACGTCGGCGGCAGAAAAGATATTCTAATCATCTTTTCAGGCCACCAGCAAACCGGAACCAAAGCAGTAGAAGCCATTTACCGCTATGTCATGATTAACGGCAAACTGCCGGATGGAATCATCTTCCTCGGTTTGGAAGACAACCAGAACTTGACTGAGTTCAACGACAAGTTTGTTATTCGTCAGAAGTCCGAATACCAGATGTATTACAACGAACTCAAAGCTTTGGGCGTTCCTAAGGCCATTCTGGATTTGCTGATAATGGTTCCGACCGATACGGATACCATGCAGAATATCGGTTTACTTATCAATACACTCAACAAATACGGGCTTGATGATGTAAACTTATATTTTATCTCTTATCCGGTTTACCAGTTGCGGGTGGCTACCGAATTTGCTTTCGGTCTGACACAAAGAGAAGATGCTCCAAACTGTCACTTGTTCATTGCCGACATTGCCCCTAAAAAGTTCATTAACTTTGAACAGGCATTTCAGGCTTGCATGTACGGCGATATCAATCAGGAAGAATTCAATAACATCGACTTTGATGATGTCAGAATTCTGAGCTATGACCGACCGGATATGCAATTGTTCGACTTGTCTCTGGCAAACTGCGTCGCTCACTTATACCGCGAACACGGCAAAACACGTTACGCAATTCCGGGCTTGGAAAAATATCCGGAAGAATTCAAAGCGTTGGCTCCTCTTGGCTTGGGTTATTCCTATCCGAATGTCGTCAACGAACTTTGCGGAACAGACGAAAAGGTTGCCGGTATTCTCAAAATCATGCGAACCCTGATGTTAGATGAGCATGACTGCGGATTAAGCGGTGCCGAACAAGACGTTCAACAGCAATGGTACGTTGCCCAAATGGGAAAGAAACTTCTCGCCCAGGGTCTTGTCACCAAGAATATTCTTAAAAACGGTTATAACATGACCATTAAAGAATTCTTGGCCGAACTTGGCAAGTAACAAGAATTAACACCCTAACTGAAAGAAACCGACTGCCCTCAAAAGCAGCCGGTTTTCTTTTGTTTATTGAAATACAAAATTTTCCGTGTTATATCTGAAAAACTAATTTAAATTATTATCACTATACATATAACCAAACAAGCATGTCAAACCGTTCAGCCAGACCTCCGCTTATAAACAACTAAACATTATGAATCCCAGCGTTAAACGCGCCTGCCTGCTTATCAAAAAAAGTAATTTACCGCGCCTGCACAAGTTCTACACCGTCACGCATATTCATGGTGAAGAGGTTAATGTTCTGTGCAATATCGGCGGCATTATGAAAGCGCAGGAAGAAGTTTTAATCCGCTTTTATAATTTTGAAAAAAAAGAATTTGAATATGAAAAATTTGCGATTTTTGCCAGCCAGTTATGCCAAAAATTCACGTTTACAACTTTGAATGATATTGCCGCGGCAACAGAAATTCTTAACTTGAATGAATACGGCTTTCTGCTGCCGGTCGAAAACAAGATGACGGCCTCGCATATCGACAGACAACGGTTCGACCCGATAAAAATGCAAATTATTAATCATCTGCTGTCTCTCAGTCCGGCAAATATCCGTTCTTCGGGTTTGAATATCGACCTGCTCAACAAAATACTGCGTCATTTAAGTATGTATCAGGACCGTGACAATCTCATTCATATTTATCCTTACAAGATTGATACAAGAGAACCGGCCCTGTTTACCGAACAAAATGCTTATCCGCACGGCTGTCTCAATTTTTCCGACAATTACCGTCTTTTCGGCTTTATCCGGAATTGGCAGGGACCAAACGGCGAAACAGAAGAAATTCTAAATCATTTTATAAAAGCTTGAAACTAATCAATAAAAAAGGACACCTGGGTAAGGCTGTCCTTTTTTATTTTTGGCTTATGCAGAGTCATAATCGTCTCCGATTACCATAAAAAAGCCACCTAAATAAGGTGGCTTTTCAAAATGGCGATCCCGAGAATGGCTAAGCAAAAACAACAATGATTTGTTGTTTTTGTCTGCAACATCTTTGTAATATCTTGTTAAGCAAGACTGCAAACGCAGTCGCAGCGCAACTAGATACAAAAGTCATAATCGTCTCCGATTACCATAAAAAAAGCCACCTAAATAAGGTGGCTTTTTCAAAATGGCGATCCCGAGACGATTCGAACGTCTGACCCACAGCTTAGAAGGCTGTTGCTCTATCCAGCTGAGCTACGGGACCTTAAAACACGCTCTGACAATTATTCCCTTGCTTTGAGCGTCTCTATATATCACACATTTCATATACTTTTGTCAATAGGCGATTTTAAATAAAATCTAAAAAATTGCCCGAAACAATCAATAAAAAAACGCTTGTCTTGCAACAGGCGTTTTTTTTGGTCGGGACTATTGGATTCGAACCAACGGCATCTTGCTCCCAAAGCAAGCGCTCTACCAGGCTGAGCTAAGTCCCGAATGAAAATCAGTCTTCAGAATAATACAATTATCAGTTCTTTGGTCGCCCGGTTTGTTTTCTAAGTTCGTTTTGCCAAACCCGTTTGGCTCACTTACTAACAAAACTTCACCTTTCGTCGAAAAACCCGCGTTAAGCGGCTTTTTCTTCCTCAAGCCCGAAGCAAGCGCACTCTCGCAGCCGGCGTCCGGCCAGGCTGAGCTAAGTCCCGAACAAATTCATTGGTAATTTACCGTTTTAAATTTATTTTGCAAGCATTTTTTAGCCTGATTAAAAAAATACTATATCAGTCCACCGTCCCGGAAACTATAATAACCGGACTTACTGACAATCACATGGTCATGCAGTTCAATATTCATCGCCTTTAAAGCTTCTTTGACTTTTTTGGTCACATCAATATCCGCCCTTGACGGCGTTGTATCCCCTGTCGGATGATTATGAACCATAATCACGGCGGCAGCCTTTTTATCAAGAGCCGCACGCACAACCTCGCGAGGGTGAATTGAAACATGGTTGATTGTTCCTCTCTGCTGAGTTTCTTCCTCAATAACCATGTTTTTGGCATTCAGGTAAATCAGCCGAAATTCTTCAACTTCCTGATAGGCCATACTCATACGGCAATAATCGATCAAAGCATCCATATTGGAAATCACCGGCGCATCGGCATTTTTCAAAACTTCCCAGCTCATTCTTTCAGCTGCTTCGCGAACCATTTTCAATGCAAATAAAGTATTTTCACCAACACCGTCAACTTCCAAAAGTTCTTCGTTCGGCGCACTGATAACTTCGGCAAAACTGCCAAACTTGGCAATAAGGCGTTTGGCAAGAGGTTTAACATCTCGTCTGGGAATGGCAATTGTCAGATAAGCTTCCAGCAACTCATAATCCGCCAGCGCACTGCCGCCGTTTTTTAAGAATTTTTCACGAATTCTTTGCCGATGCCCTTCGCTTGAAACATTAGTCTTATCTGTCATGCATTAGTCCTGATTTTAAAACACTGTAAATTTTTCAAGGCCGCGAAAAATCGTCCCGAATAATCACCAAACAAATTTTTATTTATAAGGGGGTTTATCCAATCCCTTCGGCGAATAAGTAAACACTTCAACACCATCGCTGGTCACACCCATTGAATGCTCAAACTGGGCAGAAAGAGACTTATCACGGGTTACCGATGTCCAGCCGTCGGCAAGAATGATACCGTCCGGACGCCCGATATTAATCATCGGCTCAATCGTGAAGAACATGCCCTCTTCCATCACCGGCCCGGTTCCTTTGCGGCCGACATGCATGACATTTGGGGCATCATGAAAAACTTTGCCCAAACCATGTCCGCAGAACATATCGACAATGCCGTATCCGTAGCGTCCGGCAATTTCCTCAACGACGGCACCGATATCGCCCATACGCGCACCGGGTTTGACCACATCTATCGCTCTCATCATGCATTCATAAGTCACATCGCATAATCTCGTGGCCTTAAGCTTCGGCTTGCCGGCATAATACATACGGCTGGTATCGCCGAACCACCCGTCAAGAATGCAGGTCACGTCAATATTCAGAATATCACCGTCAGCAAGCTTACGTTCATAGGTCGGAATACCGTGACAAATAACATGATTAATGGAAATACAGGTCGATTTCGGATAACCGCGATAACCGAGGCAAGCGGGAATAGCCCCGCGGCTGGTAAAATATTCCCGGCATAAATCATCGAGTTCACCGGTTGAAACGCCGACCTTTACAAAATCGGTAATATAATCCAAACATTCGGCAGCCAGCTTTCCGGCTTTGCGCATTCCTTCAAAATCTTCCTTTTCATAAAGGGTGATTCCGTCTTTTCTTTTTGTAGCCAAAATAAACCTCTATTCCTGTCTCTTATACACATCTCCGAGTCCACGAGACGGAGCTACATCTCGTATGC
>URWU01000135.1 GCA_900551585.1 uncultured Alphaproteobacteria bacterium
CTCGTGGGCTCGGAGATGTGTATAAGAGACAGAGAAAGAACAGAATATGTCTTCAAATCTCGATTTGATCAGAAACTTTGCGATTATCGCTCATATTGACCATGGTAAATCTACCCTGGCTGACCGTTTGATTGAATATTGCGGCGGATTGCAGCAGCGCGAAATGACCGAGCAGGTTTTGGACTCAATGGATATTGAGCGCGAACGCGGCATTACCATTAAAGCGCAGACCGTGCGTCTGAATTATCTTGCCAAAGACGGCAAAACCTATCAGCTCAATCTGATGGATACGCCGGGCCATGTGGATTTTTCTTATGAGGTTTCCCGTTCGCTGGCGTCTTGTGAGGGCTCTATTCTGGTGGTTGACGCAACACAGGGTGTGGAAGCTCAGACTCTTGCCAATGTTTATCTGGCTCTGGATAATAACCATGAGATTATTCCTGTTTTGAACAAAGTTGATTTGCCGTCGGCTGATGTTGACAAAGTCAAACGCCAGATTGAAGATGTTATCGGGCTGGATACTTCCGACGCGGTTGAGACTTCAGGCAAAACAGGTATCGGTGTTCCCGATTTGCTGGAAGCGATTGTTACCCGTCTGCCGGCGCCTCAGGGGGATAGCAGTGCGCCGTTGAAAGCGTTGTTGATTGACAGTTGGTATGACTCTTATCTCGGCGTGGTTATTCTGGTACGAATTAAAGACGGCGTTTTGAAGAAGAAAACCCAAATCCGCATGATGAGCAATAATGCGACTTATCTGGTAGACCGTGTCGGTGTTTTCTCGCCGAAAATGCAGGAAGTCGATGCCTTATATCCCGGAGAAGTCGGTTATATTACTGCCAGCATTAAGAGTGTCAGCGATTGCAAAATCGGTGATACGATTACTGATAACAAGCTTCCCTGCGCTGAAGCTTTGCATGGCTTTAAGCCGTCTGTTCCGGTGGTTTTCTGCTCGATTTTTCCGGTTGATTCCAGCCAGTATGAAAGTTTGAAAGATGCTTTGGCCAAGTTGAAGCTGAATGATGCCAGCATTGATTATACCAATGAAAATTCCACGGCTTTGGGTCTTGGTTTCCGCTGCGGCTTTTTAGGGCTGCTGCATATGGAGATTATTCAGGAGCGTTTGGGACGCGAATTTGACCTTGATTTGATTACAACAGCGCCTTCGGTGGCTTATAAAATCCATCTGACTGACGGAACGGATATCACTTTGCATAATCCGGCCGACATGCCTGATACAACCAAAATCAAAGCCATTGAAGAACCTTGGGTCAAAGCCACAATTTTGGTGCCTGATGAATATCTCGGAGCGGTTTTGAAACTCTGCACCGAGCGTCGCGGTGAGCAGGTCGAACTGACTTATGCCGGAACCAGGGCGATGGTTGTTTATAAAATTCCGTTAAATGAAATTGTGTTTGATTTTTATGACCGCCTCAAATCCATTACCAGCGGTTATGCAAGTTTTGATTATGAGCTCATCGGTTATCAGGAATCAGATTTGGTTAAAGTTCAGATTTTGATTAATGAAGAACCTGTTGATGCGCTGGCGTTTTTGTGTTTCCGCGGTGAAGCAGAATCTCGTGGTCGTCAGATTTGTGAACGTTTGAAAGATTTAATTCCCAGACACCTCTTCAAAATTCCGATTCAGGCGGCTATCGGCGGCCGCGTTGTTGCCCGAGAGACAATCTCGGCTCTGCGCAAAGATGTGACGGCCAAATGTTACGGCGGCGACGTCACTCGTAAGCGCAAGCTCTTGGATAAGCAGAAGAAAGGTAAGCTGCGTATGCGCCAGTTCGGCAAGGTCGAAGTACCGCAAAGTGCATTCATAGAAGCCCTTCGCATCGGCGACAATTAAAAAAAACTCGTCTAGAGGTTTTCTAAAGCAATTTAGTGCGGTCTCGGAAAACCCATGTACTTTTTTGTACACTAGGGTTTTCCTCGCCTTCTAAATCACTTTATAAATTCCACTATCCGAGTTTTTGATGAGGAGCGTTTTTCTAAAGTACTTCTGTAAAAACTTGGCTATTACAAAGAGCCGGAATGGGGAATGACTAAGTTTTCTGATAATCAGATATTTGACGGTATCCGAAAATTTCAAAAGGATAATCGGTTGAAAGCAGATGGGGTAATGAAACCCAGCGGAGAGACAGAGAGCTTTTTTAACAAGCTTTTGCAAAAAGGAGAGTATTTATCTTCGGCGGCTCAGCAAGGTTTGTCTTTGGGGTATAAGGCTGGAAATCAATTGTATGGTAGAGGTAGCAGTCGTTCAATAGAGAGGGCTGTTATTAGTGAGGTTTTGAACGAATTTGGGCATAAAGCCTTTGATTCTGTTGCAGATAGAAAGAGGAAATGAGATGAAGAAATTTAAGGTTATTTTAGAAAAAATAGAAGTATTGTTTTATTTGTGGTTTTCAATAAAAGTTCTGCCGCTGCATTTTTCTGTGCCGTATAGTTTTTGGTTTTTCCTTTTTGATTTTACTTTTGGATTTGCAATTTTTTCTGATTTATTTTTGATAAAGACGTTTGAGAAAAATCCAAAATTTGCATTTGAAAAGTATAATTTACTTTGTCTGAGAATATTTGGAATATTGAGTATAATCATATTGGCAAAATATACTGATTTTTTTGAGAATATTTTTTCTGCAGTATTTAAGTAGCAAGGTTTGTTTTTTTTGTAAAAAAAATCCCCTCAAGTATATTGAGGGGATTTTCATAGTTTGTTGTTATGGCAACAGCGGTGACCAGGCCGGGTCGGAAGCGTCGGCCGGGGTCACAATCATCCGTTCGTTATAGCCGGTTAAATCAATCGAGTATAATTTTACCGGAGCATTGGAACGAGATGAGCCTCTGTCCTGGCGGAAGTAGATGACAACACGGCCGTTCGGAGACCAGGTCGGGCCTTCAACCAGATAGCCGCTGGCCAATAGGCGTTCGCCGGTGCCGTCGGGATACATCACGCCGATATAAAACTGACCGTTTGCCATTTTGGTAAAGGCAATATAGTCGCCGCGCGGAGACCAGACCGGTGTGGCATAACGGCCGGCGCCGAAGCTGATACGGTGCGGATCGGAACCGTCGGCATTCATTACATAAAGCTGCTGATTGCCGCCTCTGTCAGAGTTGAAAACAATCTGCGAACCATCAGGGGAATAGCTGGCGGAAGTGTTAATGCCGGCATTTTTTGTCAGCTGGGTTGAGGTGCGGTTTTTCAAATCCATCTCATAAATATCGGTTCTGCCGTTGGCGGCAAAACTCAACAGCAATTTTGTGCTGTCAGGAGAAAAACGCGGTGCAAAAGTCATGCCCGGGAAGTTTCCGATAAGCTGCTGTTTGCCGGTTTCAATATCTAAGATATAAACTTTCGGGGTGCCACCGGCATAAGACATATAAGTCACTTTCTGCAGGTTGGGTGAAAAACGCGGGGTCAAAGCCATGGCTGCGCCGGAAGTCAGGAATTTGTGATTTTCACCGTCCTGATCCATAATGGCCAGACGTTTAATCCGTTTGGTTGCCGGGCCGCTTTCAGAAACATAAACAATGCGGGTATCAAAGTAGCCTTTTTCACCGGTCAGGCGCTCATAAATTGCGTCGGCAATAACGTGAGCCACACGGCGCCAGTTGTCTTTGGTGGTGGTGAAAGACTGGGCTTTCAGCTGGCTTTCGGCATAAACGTCCCACAGGCGGAATTCGATTTTTAAGTGGTTGGAGTCAACTTCACGGATGGCGCTTTGTACCAAGGCCTGGGCATTGATAGCGCGCCAGTCGATGAAGGTCGGTTCCTGATCCATGGATGTGAATTCCTGAATGTAGCTGTTTTCGTCAATGACTTTGAACAGGCCGGAACGTTCCAAATCGGCGACAATGACTTTGCGAATCTTGCCGGCATACTGGCCGACCCAAAATCCGTCGTGAATCATTTCCGGAATCGCAATCGGCATTGGGTCGCGCATGGCGCCGTTAACGTCGATTTCGAGCTCAGCACGGGCCGGAAAAGCAGTCAACAGGCCGAGTAGAAGGGTGAGAATATATTTAAATTTCATTATGTTACCTTATTTATAAAAGAGAATCCGCTGATTTTTTGAAAGTGTAGCTGAAGATTATTAAAAATCAATTAGCATTTGACAGATTAATTGTTTGCTTTACAGTAATTTGCAGGAGAAAAATATGGATATTAAAGAATTCAAATCAAGTCTTAAAACTTATAAAGCCGTGTTGGGCTTTGATTATGGTGACAAGCGCCTCGGTGTGGCCGTGTCTGATTTAATGCTGATGGTGGCCAGCCCTTATAAAACTATTTATCGTAAAGATTTTAAGACGGATATTGCCGATATAAAAAGAATCATTGAAGAAAAAGAAGTCGGCGGCATTGTTTACGGTCTGCCGTTGCAGATGAACGGTGAGGAGGGTGAAACAGCCGCCAAGGTTCGGGATTTTGCCGAGAAAGTTTATAATCACACCCATCTGCCCTATACTTTTTGGGACGAACGTTTGTCATCGTCGGCCATGGAGAGCTTTCTGATTAAAGAGGTTGACATGAACCGCAAGCGCCGCAAGGAAGTATTGGATGCTTCGGCTGCCGGGTTTATTTTGCAAGGTGCTCTTGATGCCATAAGCCGCGTATAATGGTCAACTAATACAGATTTTGCAGGCTGAAAGTGTCCTCACGTACGGGTAGTGTACGCTCCGGTACTTTCACCTTGAAATCTTATTATTTGCCTCATTCTCCGCAGCTTCTCAAGATTGTGTAATTGGAAAATTTTTTAAGCCACTGGAAGTCACTCTATAAATTCCACTATCTAAATTTTATAAAATTCGGGAAATGAAGTTTATAAAAAATAAAACGTACGTCATTTTGAG
>URWU01000136.1 GCA_900551585.1 uncultured Alphaproteobacteria bacterium
GAGTCTCAGCAAATTAATAAGGCTGAGATGTTTCGGCTTCGCTCAACATGACAATATTGATGTATAGTTTGACTGGATTTTTCGGCAAAGCCTCAAAATGACGTGTACGGTTGAGCGACAAGATTCTGTGCCGACAGCGGAGGCGGCGCGTCAGCTAACTGGTGGGATTAAACGCCCCCGCGTTTACAGCTAACTGATGCATCAGATGCTTGTCTGTTAGTTTTTCAGATACATGGTTTCAAGTTTTTTGATTTCTTCTCTGTAAACCATCGCCTGTTCAAATTCGAGGTTGGCAGCAGCTTCACGCATGGCTTTATTCAAATCTTTCAGCTTCTTATCAATATTTTTGATTTTTTCGCTGACTTTTTCATCTTTATCGACTTCAACAAAGTCGCCTTTGGTCATTTCATCCAAGGCATTGGAAATTTTCTTTTTAATTGTCTGCGGTGTGATTCCATGCTCAATGTTAAATTTGATTTGTTTTTCGCGGCGGCGGTTGGTTTCTTCCAAGGCCTCGGTAATCGACTTGGTCATTTTGTCGGCGTAAAGAATAACCCGGCCTTCGGCGTTACGGGCAGCGCGGCCGATTGTCTGAATCAACGAGCGGGTTGAGCGCAGGAAACCTTCTTTGTCGGCATCTAGGATTGCGACTAATGAACATTCGGGGATATCCAGACCTTCGCGCAGCAGGTTAATGCCGACGAGAACATCAAAAACACCGAGACGCAAATCACGGATAATTTCAATACGTTCCAAAGTATCGATATCCGAATGCAGATAGCGGACTTTAATACCGTTTTCATTGAGATATTCGGTTAAATCTTCGGCCATTTTTTTGGTCAGGGTTGTGACCAGAACACGTTCGTCTTTAGCAGCTACCTTACGGCATTCATGCATTAAGTCGTCAATCTGGTTTTCGACCGGGCGGATGATACATAAAGGATCAGACAAGCCGGTTGGACGAATGACCTGTTCGGCAAAAGTGCCGTGGCTCTGCTGTAATTCCCAATCGCCGGGTGTGGCGGAAACAAAAATACTCTGTCCGCGCATTTTTTCCCATTCATCAAATTTGAGCGGGCGGTTATCAACACAGGAGGGCAGGCGGAAACCATAATCGGCCAGCGTGCTTTTACGGTTGAAGTCGCCTTTGAACATACCGCCGATTTGCGGTACGGAAATATGGCTCTCATCTACAAAAATCAATGCATCTGGCGGCAGATATTCAAACAAGGTCGGCGGCGGATCACCGGCTTTGCGGCCGGTCAGATAACGCGAGTAATTTTCAATTCCTTTACAATGACCGGTTGTTTCCAGCATTTCCAGGTCAAAACGGGTGCGTTGTTCAATTCTTTGAGCCTCAATCAGTTTATTCTGCGCCTTAAATTCCTCGACCCGCTCGGCCATTTCTTTTTTGATGTTGACAATGGCTTGCGAAATTGCCGGACGCGGGGTTACATAATGATTGGCAGGATAAACGATTACGGAATCGAGACTTGCTGTTTTTTTGCCGGTTAGGGAATCGAATTCATGAATGGATTCAATTTCATCACCAAAGAAAGAAATTCTCCAGGCGCGGTCTTCATAGTGGGCCGGGAAAATATCCAAAACATCGCCCTGAACACGGAAAGTGCTGCGGACAAAGTTGCTTTGGTTGCGTTCGTATTGCAGTTCGGCGAGATGTTTGCAAATGTCTTTGACATCGATATTATCACCGACTTTGAGAGGCAGCGTCATTGCCGAATAGGATTCAACATCGCCCAAGCCGTAAATGCAGGAAACTGACGCTACGATGATAACGTCTTTGTTTTCAAGAATGTTGCGGGTGGCGGAGTTGCGCATTCGGTCGATTTGTTCGTTTAAGGCCGAATCTTTTTCAATATAAGTATCTGTTTTGGGAACATAGGCTTCCGGCTGATAGTAGTCATAGTAGGAAACAAAATATTCGACATGATTTTCGGGAAAAAATTCTTTCATTTCCGAATAAAGCTGAGCGGCGAGAATTTTATTCGGTGCCATAATCAGTGCCGGCCGCTGGGTTTCTTCAATGATTTTGGCCATGGTAAAAGTTTTGCCGGAACCGGTGACGCCGAGCAATACCTGAGACGCTTCGCCCCGGTTTATGCCTTCGCAAAGTTCTTTAATTGCCTGTGGCTGGTCACCGGCCGGAGCAAACGGAGAATGAATCTTAAACTTCATTAATATTACCTGTTGTTAAATAACTTAAAAAATTTATTCAACGGGCTTGGCCAAAGTATTGTCGCGCAAAGACTTGTTATAGAGTTTGGAGAAATTGCTGTAAGCGGCAATGTCATTGACAGCCTGATTAATCGCCTGAAGATCTATTTTATCAGCTTCCAGATTATTCGTTAAGACATTAAATGTGCTATAATAAGGAGTTTTAGCGAAGTAAGGCAAAAACTTGTTACGCAGGCGAACAATGACGGTTTCGCGGCCGGCTTTTTTCAAGGCTGTTGCCCAGTCTAAAATATAGTTGATTTGTTCCTCAGTTAAAGGTTTGTCCTTAACAGGTTTTTCTATCAGATATTTTAAGGTATCAGCTGCTTTATCCCAGCGGTTGGCTTTCCAGTATATATCACTTTTGAGCAGCAGGGCATTTTTGCTGGTGTCTTCATCTAAGAGTTCAAGCGCTTCTTCATTGCGGTTCAAAGAACTCAGAGCTTTGGCGCGGATTATTTTGCGATATTGCGACAAGCTTTGCGGCAGGTCTTTGGTCTCGGTTTTATCTAAGATTTCCAAGGCCGCCACATTATCCGACTGGAAAAGATAAATCAGAGCCAGACGTGTACCGATTTGTGCTTTTTGAATATCTTCAAGATTAACAAAACGCAGCTGCTCTTTGAGAATATCCGATGCGCGGCCGAGCAAATCAACAGCAACCAGGCGGTCGGCCAGTTTTTGAACAATGGTGCTGTATTGCGGGCTTTTCGGTGCCAGCCACTCAAAATCCTGATACATGGCCAAAGCTTTTAAGGGCTGCATATCATCAGCACGGTTATTCAAATAAACATCTTCAAAGAGTTTAACCATTTTATTGATAATCTCTTCTCTCTGGTTGCGATTGGCGATTGTCAAAGTTTCGCGATAGGTTTTGAGCGCATTGTAATAATCTTTGTTTCTGGCATAAACGGAAGCGAGTTTATCCAGCAATTTGAGCTTGAATTTCGGTTCTCCCCAGGCATAACGCAGCCGTTCAAATTCGCTGATAACTTTATCAAGGCTGATTACATTGAGTTTCAATTCAAGATTAGCTTTTTCAAAACGGGCCAATGAGGAATATTTTTGCGAATTCATCGGAATAATATTGTTGTATTCGCGCAGGGCATTGCGGGGATAACCCTGAAGCTCAAACTTGCGGGCATTTAAGTATAAAATATGCGCTCTTCGGTCGGCGCCGCCTTGTGTCGACTTCAAAACATCCATAAAGTTCTGGGTTGAGATATCATCATTTGCCTGAATTGCCGTATCGGCGGCAATCAGCGCAATGCGTTCTTTGAGTTCCTGCGGGTAATCTTTCATCACCGAGATAAAAGAGAAGAGAACAATATTATTTTCTTTTTTGAATTCTGTTGCCGAGGAAGCAAGCGTGCGCCAGAAAATAGCCTCATTCCGGTTGGGAAGTTTGCCGTAAGAAAAATCGTCAATCGCCGCGTCATAACGCTCGGCGAGGAAATTGGCAACGCCGTGCAAAGCATAAAACTTCTCTGATTTGGCGGCAGGGTCTTCATTTTTGCGGATTTCATCAAGAATTTTCAAAGCATTGGTTCCCAGGCCTTTGGCTATATAATATTTTGCCAACTGCAGGCGAGCTTCCACTTTTTTGGCCGGTTCAGCATTGCTTATGTCTTTTTTGAGCTGGTCTTCGGCGGTGTTGAAATCAAGTTTTAATAACTGCGGCGAGACTTTGAGGTCAAAGCTGTCCAAAGTATCTTCTAATCCGAGAAGCTGCTGGCGTTTCAAAGTTTCCAAGTCATCAGAAATATTCAGGCCGCGGTTGTAGCCTTTGATACTGAAACCGGTGTTGCCGCGGGATAAAACCATATCCGACGTATTGGGAACAATGGCAAAGCCCTGTTTGGAAGGCAGAATCTCCAAATCAGGATATTTATAATCAGCGCTGATACCGACGCCGAGTTCAACGTTTGGTGCGGCAAGAATGGCATCACCGATTTCGGGGTCGACAACAGAAATAACGGTACCGGCATTGGGGGTCGGCACATATAAATAAGCCTGTTTTAAGCTGTTATATTGCGTGAAGACCGGCAATTCGCGGATTTTATACTGAACATTATGCGTATATAAGTCGATAATCCACAATAAACCTTCCTGACGGAGGCCTACTTTGACGTTTTTCTTGGGTTTGAAACGCAAAACCGTTCCCTTGTTATGGGGAATCTGAATGACTTCATCGGCAACTTTCAAGGATTGACGGCGAATTTCGGCCAAATCAACTTTGCGGTTATGGTCAAAAATGACCCAGATATAGTCTCCGCGCTGGAAAACGGCGGCGCCGACCGGCACATTCCATGAAAAGCTCAGGCTTGCTACTTCGTCTTTGGCGCGGATTTCGGTGCTTTGAGCATTGGCAATGCGGGTCGATTTGGTGATTTTATTGCTGTCTTCAAGTTCGGTATTGTTCGCTTTTTTTACGGCTGGTTTGGCAAAATCTAATACCAATTTGTTTTTATACTCAAAGGATTGCAGTAAATGTTCCGGAATGCTGAAATCAAGGCCGCCGAGTTGGTTCGGGTTTTTTTCAATACCGCGGTAGGCCGGATCTGTCTCTTATACACATCTGACGCTGCC
>URWU01000137.1 GCA_900551585.1 uncultured Alphaproteobacteria bacterium
CAGAATTAAACCCTATATATAAATAAGTTTAGTATTAAGATAAGGAAAAACTATGAAATCAGGAAAAAGTATTATTGTCTGGCTGATAGCAATCGTTTTGCTGTCCTCGGTGATGAATATGTTTAATACCGGGCTTAAAAAGTCGAGTTATGAAACTCTGGCTTTTTCAGACTTTATGAATGACGTTGAGGGAAAAAGAATTTCCGAGGTGAAGATTGCCGGCCCCGATATTGCCGGAACTTATACCGACGGACGCCATTTCAGCACTTATGCCCCTTATGATCCGACAATGGTCGAAACCCTGCGAAACAGCGGCGTTAAAGTAACCGCCCAGCCGCAGGATAATTCGTCGGACACTTTCTGGGGCGTAGTTATCTCCTGGTTCCCGATGATTTTGTTGATCGGCGTATGGATTTTCTTCATGCGTCAGGCTAATTCCGGCAATAATAAAGCGATGAGTTTCGGAAAATCGCGCGCCCGCCTGATTGAAAATACCAAAAAGGTGACTTTTGCCGATGTGGCCGGCTGCGATGAATCCAAGCAGGAACTTGAAGAGGTTATTGATTTCTTGAAAGACCCGTCAAAATTCCAGCGTTTGGGCGGCAAGATTCCGAAGGGTGTGCTTTTAGTCGGCCCTCCGGGTACCGGTAAAACTTTGCTGGCTAAAGCTGTGGCCGGTGAAGCCAATGTGCCGTTTTTCTCGATTTCGGGTTCGGATTTCGTAGAAATGTTTGTCGGTGTCGGTGCGTCACGTGTCCGTGATATGTTTGCCCAAGCCAAGAAAAATGCGCCCTGTTTGCTGTTTATTGATGAGATTGACGCGGTCGGACGCCATCGCGGCGCCGGTCTCGGCGGCGGCAATGATGAGCGCGAACAGACTTTGAACCAGCTGCTGGTTGAAATGGACGGCTTTGAAGATAATGAAAATGTGATTTTGATTGCCGCAACTAACCGTCCTGATGTTTTGGACCCGGCTTTGCTGCGTCCGGGGCGTTTTGACCGTCAGGTGACGGTTTCAAATCCGGATATTAAGGGGCGTGAGGAAATTTTGAAGGTTCATATCAAGAAAGTTCCTCTGGCTAAAGATGTCAACTTGTCGGTTATTGCCCGCGGAACCCCCGGTTTTTCCGGTGCCGATTTGGCGAATCTGGTTAATGAGGCAGCTTTGCTGGCAGCGCGCAAAAACAAGCATAAGGTGACATCTAAAGACTTTGACGAAGCCAAAGATAAGGTGCTGATGGGCAATGAGCGCAAGTCGATGGTTATGGATGAGAAAGAAAAGCGCAACACCGCTTATCATGAGGCCGGACACGCCATTTGTACCTTGAATGTGCCGGAAGCCGACCCCATTCACAAAGCGACGATTATTCCGCGCGGCCGGGCTCTCGGTATGGTTCAGCAGCTGCCTGAAAAAGACCAGTATTCTTACAGCCGAGCAAAAATGCATTCGCTGTTGACAATTATGATGGGCGGCCGCGTTGCCGAAGAACTGAAAATGGGTTATGATGCCGTCACTTCCGGTGCGTCGTCGGATATTTCGGCAGCGACGAATCTGGCGCGGTCAATGGTTATGGAATGGGGTATGAGCGACAAGCTCGGACCGATTTTATATGCCGATAACTCCAATGAAGTTTTTCTCGGTAAATCTGTAACACAAAATCAAAATATGAGCGAGCAGACAGCCGCTTTGGTTGACTCGGAAATCAAGTCTTTCATTACTCAGGCGCATACTCAGGCGACCAAGATTTTGACCGAGCACAAAGACGACTGGGAAAAATTGGCCGAGGCTTTGATAGAATATGAGACTCTGACCGGAGATGAGATTAAAGATCTTCTTGCCGGTAAGCCGATTGACAAGACCAAAGAGCAGCCGGTGCCGGAGGAGAGGAGGGTTCATTCTTCCATTCCCGAAGTCTAAATAAAACTCGTTCTATGGCCAACTAATACAGATTTTGCGGGTTGAGAATGTCCTCATGTACTTCTATGTACACTGCGGTACTTTCACCCTGAAATCTTATTATTTGACTCATATAACGAGTTTTATTAATTCCGCTATCCAAATTCATTTGGTACCGATTTTTATCAAGCTCATAAATATCTTGTAAAAAAACACGTTCGACTATAAGAGGCCGGAACGTGTTTTTTGTATGTTGGGGTTATTTTTTATTGTGAGGGTAATATAATTCTATATTGCGCGGCCGAGTTCTTTCAAAACCCGCAAGACATTTTCTTTATTGCGTTTTTTGACCGGTCTGATTGGTCTGCCGGCATAAACGGTCCAGGGTTCAAATTTATAATTTGACGGCACAAAGCTCAAAGCGCCGATGCTCACGCCCTCGGGAATGTGGTTATTTGGCATAACGACCGAGTTGGTGCCGATACCGGTATATTTTTCCATTGTTACGTCGCCCTGAATCTCTTTGACATTCGGAACGGAATGCGTGACCAGCTCGTTGACGTAATCGTTGCTTGATAACCAGATTTTGACGCCGGCGGCCAGGCTGGAATAGCTGCCCATTTTGAATTTATATTTGCCGTCGCCGCCGGAAATGTAGGTGCCGCTGGCAATCTCGCAGTCGGAACCGATTTCGCAGGCCGAAGATATGCGGCAGAAGTCAGAAATCCGTACATTGTCGCCGGTTTCGACCAATTCGGGTTTTTTGATAATAACATATTCGCCCAAAACAAAATTTTTTCCGTTTTTCATTCCTGTTCTCCATGACTTAACTTTAAGTGAATCATGGAAGATATTGTGCCGAAAAGCAAATCACTTAAAATGAATAATTGTTGCAACGCTCTGATTTTTCACGATATTTTACAAAATATTTCAATTGTGTGATGCGTGCTAACTTATTGATTTTGAGTTTTTTACGGCTGATTATCCGGGTATGCGGCTCTGCTGCTGTAGCTGACACAGTCGACAGGGTTGGGTTCACCGCTAAAATCAGCCGGACAGCAACAATGGGTTTTATTCACGCCGCAAGTTCCGGTCGGGGCATCGACCACTTTGTATCCGGGTTGAGAGCAATAATACAAACAGCAGCCGTTATGGGTTTGTTTCATCTCGGCAAATTTGCTGTCACTGCATTCGTTGCAATAAACACCGCGGTGGTAATATTGGGTATAATCAAGTCCGGCTTTGGTGTAAGTCCGATGTGAAGAACCGCTGTAAGGATAACCGCTTGGGCCGCAGATACTGCTTTCATACATTTTCCAGCCGTTACTTTCGCAGCCGCAATATTCGTAATAAGTTTTGCCGCCGCAGGAAATCTGTTTGCCTCTGGGTTGGGCATTTGATTCTAATCTGAAAACGTTATTAGTATAAGAGCCCAAACAAGTCGCATAACCTGCCGCCGTTCCTCCCGTGCGGTTGCATAGCAGGCATTTGTAGTAGGTCGTTCCGTCGCGCTGGTAGGAGGCGGTTGCTTCGTATCCGTCAAGACTGTTCTTTCCGTAATCCGTGCAGGAAGTTTCTGTCAGTTCACAAGCGCAGGTGCGGCATTTTTCATTACCGGACCAGATTTGTGTCTGGTATGTTGACGGGCGCAAGGTGTAGCCGTCAGCGCAGCTTGAAATGTCTGTACTGTAACCTGCAGGACAAGGCGTGGGAATGCAAGTATTGCCGCTGACGGAATAACCTGTTTTACAGCCGTTTATTTTGAGTTTTGAGTTGTCATAAGGGCATTTTGAACAGCTTGCGGCACCTGTCGGACAGCTCAGCAGTTCATATTCGCCGCAGCCGTAAGCGCATTTGCCGTCAATCATCGTGTATCCAGTTTGGCAGCTGCCGAGGCAATATTTGTCCGAGCAACTTTCATAAGTGCATTTTGAACCTTCCGGACAACTATTCAGACTGCAGTTATGCGGACAGATATAAACGCAAGAGTTACCGGAGACGGAGTAACCTGACTTGCAAGAATTGAGACAGTATTTGCCTTTGCAGTCTGAGGAGCAGTAGCCGTTTGAGGGGCAAGAGGACAAAGAACAAGATCCGGTACAGGAACAGGTATAAAGCGTCTGTCCGGATTTGTTGACACAAGAAGAGCAGGAATAGCCGAGGCTGGTGTCCTTGGCCGTGTCACCGAAACAGGTTTCGGAAAGAATACATTTGGCGGAGCCTCCGGAACCGGAGATTTCATAACCGCTGTCACAGGAATTGAGTTTGTAATAACCGTCGCAGCAGCGGGAACAGTTTCCGTGAGCCGGGCAGGAGCTGTAAATCATATAACCTGAGCAGGCAGAAGAATTGCAGCTCCAGTTATAAAGGGTGTCGCCTTTGCAGTTGCGGCAGGAAGTTTCGGAAGCGCCGGTTGAGGACGGATAGGGATTTGATGTATGGTTATTGCTGCCGGAACAGGTTGGCGACCCGGCACAATAACAATCGGCATAACCGGTGCCGAAAGGGCATTTGTTCTTTAAGATACGCGGCGCGGGGCAGTTGTCTCTGGTATATTGAAAGCCGTTTTTCTGACAACCGCCGCGGTTGTGGTCCTCTTCAATGCGGTCAAAGTAAGAATATGGATTATCATCAATATCGGGCAGGAACTGAGCTCTGGCAATGGATATAGGCTTTAGTTCCGATGTGTCGGTGTGTGAGAGTGTGATATTTAAGGAGGGTGTGCCGGCATAAGCGGAAACAGGGCACAACAAAAGCGAACAAGCAACTAATGCATGCTTATAAGAGACAGCAAAAACCATGACACAACTCCTTAATAATAAGAAACGTCTCGAAACAGAAAAGAAGTAACGAAAAGTTTCTTGAACTAAAGCCTATAACTCTAATGATAAACGTTTTTTTTTTTTTGCAACCTAAAA
>URWU01000138.1 GCA_900551585.1 uncultured Alphaproteobacteria bacterium
GGAGATGTGTATAAGAGACAGCTATAATGAATAAAATTAATTCTGTTGTTATTTCTATTGTAGCCTTAATCATCGCTATTGCCGCTTTGGTTATGTGCATTTTGTGCTGCAATAAAAATAAGTCTGTTGATGTGGCTGAAACACTCAACAACAATCCTGAAATTATTGTCAATGCTATGCAGAACTATGAGCAGAAAATGCGTGAAAACGCTTTGGCTCAGGCTCAGAAACTCATTGATGAAAATATCGAAGCTATCAATAACAATCCGGACTCTCCGGTTGTCGGTAACAAAGACGGTAAAGTAACCGTTGTTGAGTTTTTTGACTTCTCTTGCGGCTACTGCCACAGATTATACCCGACTTTGAAAAACATCATTGCTAAAAATCCTGATGTTAAACTTGTTTTGAAAGAACTTTCTTTCGTCGCTCCTGTTTCCAACTATGCAGCTAAAGCTGCTTTGGCTGCCAACAATCAGGGCAAATATGCTGAAGTTTGGGAAGCTTTGATGACCAACAACGGTCCTCTGACAGAAGCTAAAGTTGACGAATTGGCTGTTAAAGCCGGTGTCGATTTGGAACAAATGAAAGCTGACATGAATTCTGATAAAATCAATCAGATCATGAAAGACACTTCTGATTTGGCTGCCAAAATCCAGGTTAACGGTGTTCCTGCACTCGTTATCAACGGCAAAATGGTTCAGACCTTAGATGAGGGTGTTATTCAGTCTGAAATCGACGCTGCCAAATAGGGCAGGTTCGCAAAGGGACTTTCATGCTAGGTGATTTTTTTCTCATGTACTAATTTGTACACTACAAAATAATCACCGGCGCAGCAAAATCCCTTATCAAACCTTTGAAGAGGCTGGTTTCCCAGCCTCTTTTTTTGTATACATCGCTTAAAAATTCCGTTGCAGCAAAGGCCTCTACCAATCCCAACAGATTAACCGGTTGGTTTTCCAGCCGGTTTTTGTTTGGAAAATCACTGGTGTTTTTAGAGAAATATGAGCCGGTGGCTATATCCGAGGGATATGAAGTTGTCATTCATTGAACGGTTGAAAAAAACAGCGTATCTAGGAGAGAATACGCTGTTTTCTGACTGATGAAACTTATCAGCAGGCTTGGGCCATAGGTTTGTTGAGGCCAAGCTCTTCCATGACTTCTTTTTTCAAAGTGACATTGTCGGCTTTTCCTGTAGCAAAGACCGGCAGTTTTTCTTTGAACAGAATCACGCGCGGCAGATAAAGTTCCGACATACCGTTGGTTTTGATATAAGTGTGGAGCAAGTCCTGAGTCACTTCTTTGTTATTGGTGACGAGAATAATCTGCTCGCCCTTGCTTTCGTGCGGCACGGCAACAATACCATAGTCATATTCTTCGCCATAGCTTTCGCAGGCTTTGCGGACCATATTGTCGACAGCGTTCAGGGAGACCATTTCGCCGCCGATTTTAGCAAAGCGTTTAATCCGGTCTTTAATATAAACAAAGCCGATTTCATCGATTTCGACAACATCGCCGGTATGGTACCAGCCGTCTTCCAAAGGCTGCAAAACGCCCGGCTCTTCGGCTTTGATATAGCCGAGCATGATATTCGGGCCTTTGACCCATAGCTCGCCGCCTTTTTCAATGCCGTCAACCGGAACAATTTTGTAATCAATGGCAGGCAAAAGCTTGCCGATAGAGCCAAACCGGTTGAAAATGCGGTTGTTGGCGGTGATAACCGGAGAGCATTCGGTTGCGCCGTAAGCTTCCATCGTACGGATTCCTAGGCGTTCCATCCACATATTGCG
This sequence comes from uncultured Alphaproteobacteria bacterium, assembly GCA_900551585.1. Lineage (GTDB taxonomy): Bacteria > Pseudomonadota > Alphaproteobacteria > RF32 > CAG-239 > CAJLXD01. Next base: position 1,788 of record URWU01000138.1, read on the forward strand.
GGTATCGGGCTTGATTGCTTCGGCACCGCCGTACATGAAACGGACATTGTGGAAGTCAAAAGGGTGGGCGATTTTGCCGTAGCCGCGGAAGAAAGTGTCGGTTCCGAACATAATTGTTGCGCCGATTTCATAAACAATTTCGGCAACAACGCGGTAATGCAGCGGAGAGGGGTATAAAAACAGTTTGGCACCTTCCAGAAGCGGGAACAAGGTTCCGACCGTCAGGCCAAAGCTGTGGAACATCGGCAGAGCATTGAAGACCGTGTCCGTGATATTGATTGTCTCAATAGAAGACATCTGCTTGATGTTGGACATGATATTGGCGTGGCTTAAAACCACGGCCTTGGGAGCGCCTTCAGAGCCCGAGGTAAAGAGAATAGCTGCTTTTTTGTTGCCGCCGCTGCGGTGTGGAATGCGTTTGATTTTATAGCGCAGAAAAGCGTTGATTTTATCCCAGAGGCTGATTTTGTGGCGTAAATCTTCCAGATATTCGATTTCGAGGCCGGCCTCGGTCATCGCTTCAATAACGTTCTCCATTTTGGCGTTGCGGATAAACAGGCGCGAGGTGATGACGCGTTTGACTTCGGCGGTTTTACACATGGAGACCATATTCTGGGCGCCGACCGAAAAATTGAGCATAACAGGGATGCGTTCATAAGCAGACAGGCCGAAGAAGGTGCATACCGCGGCAATGGAGTTCGGAAGCAGCAGGCCGACATGTTCATTGTGGGCGCATTCGCGTTTGAAATGTTTGCCGAGGACAAAACATTTGATAATGATGTCTTTGTATGAGTTGGGAACGCGGTTAATGTCCTCAACAAAACGCGGGCGGCTCAAAAGTCCTTTTTTGGAATGAACCTTGGCGGTTTTCATCAACTGGGCAAATAATGAGATATTGTTATTGTAAAGGGATTCGAAGCACATTTCGCGCATGATGGTGTAAACCTCATTACTGATGTGGTCGCGCTGACGGCGCAGCTCATCTTTTAATTTGAAACTGCGCGGTTTTTCCACGGTTATGCTGATGCGCGGTAGCGGCCGGTGCGGCAGGCGTCCTTTAGTTTTTGAAAAATAGCCGTATTGCGGGCCGTTAATCCAAACCGGAATAACCGGCGCTTTGGACTTGTCGGCAACCAGACCGGGCGCTTCATAAATTTTCATCAGGCCGCCGTTTTCGGTCATACGGCCTTCGGCAAAAATAACGCAGCGTCTGCCGCTGTCGACTTTGGCAATCAGCTCTTTCAAATCTCCGGGTTCAATCGGGTTGAAGAGCATGATGTCGGCGGTTTTCATTAAAAATCTAATCCATTTGCGGCGGTAAAGATGGCCGTTTAATGCAAAAATGGGGTTGCCGGGTAAGAAAGCAAACAGAATGACGGGGTCAAGATAAGACACGTGATTGGAAATATAGACGGCTTTATCGGGTAAATTTTTTTCATCAAAAGCGATGTTGCATTTGACCTTCATAAATCTGAAAAAATTTCTTAAGCAAAATCTTATGAAGTCTCTCAAAGTAAAGTCTCCGAAATGTTCGAAATAATAATGAGTTTCCCAAAATCTTAATAAAAAGTAAAGCGTAAAATATTATGTCATAAATATGCTTTATCAGGTATGTATATATCTGATTGATTTTGCTTAATTTTGTCCGAGATGTCCAGAGGTGGATAAAAAGATATTGCTTTTCATCAATATTGTTATACTACTAATTTTATGACATTTTTTCTGCAAATATTACATATTGTTACAGTCGCGGATTGTCATTTGGAACTAACTAAAAGAAGTAGACTATATGAAAAAACTTTTTACTTTTACGGCACTTGGAACCATTATGATGGTTGCCAATGCCAATGCTTCCGGTTTTAACTTAAAAGAGCAATCTGTTTCGGCTTTAGGTAACGCTTTTGCCGGAGCGACCGCCGGAGCTGAAGATATTTCTTATTCTTATTTTAATGCGGCCGGTTTGACCCGCCATAAAGGGACCAAACTTATTGTCGGCGGCACTTATATTGCTCCGCGTTCCAAAGCCAGAGAAGCGACAGCGATGACGCCGGTTGGTCCGGATAATGAGCGTTATAACAGTAATATCGTGCATGCGGCCGTGGCTCCGAATATGTATGTTTCACACCAGCTTAATGACAAATGGACTGTCGGAGCTTCTTTGAATATTCCTTTTGGCATGATTACCAAATATGATGATGAATGGGCAGGCCGTTATCATGGCACTTTATCAAAAGTTACAACCGTTACCGTGACACCGATGGCGGCTTATAAAGCAACTGATAAATTATCTCTCGGTGCCGGTTTCCAAATGCAGTATATTAAGGCGCGTCTGCGGAACTCGGCCGTTACGGGAAGCAGCGCAGCTCTTGATGACAGAGCCACTTTGGAAGGTGACACTTTTGATATCGGTTATCAGGTCGGTGCTTTGTATGAATTTACCGATGCAACGCGTATCGGTGCCGGTTATCGCAGTGAAGTCAAACACAAACTCAAAGGTGATATTAATTTTGATTTAAACCCGATGTTGAATCAAGACATTGGCGCCCGTTTGACTACACCGGCCAATTTTACAATGGGTATTTATCATGACCTTAATGACAAATGGTCGGTGATGGGTGAATATGGCCGCACTTTCTGGTCATCTTTTGACCAATTGCGGATTGTCGGAGATAACGGTCTGGACAATATTACCGAAGAGCATTGGAAAGATACGTCTTTCTGGGCTGCCGGCGTCAGCTATAAATATAATGACCAATGGAAATTCCGTGTCGGTGTTGCTTATGACCAAGGTGCCGTTAATGAAGAATATCGTACGCCGCGTATTCCTGATGCCGGACGTCAGTGGTATTCAACCGGTGTACAATATACTCAGAATGAAAAACTGACTTGGAATCTGGGTTATACTTATATCCGAGCCAAAGACGGCCGTGTCAAGCTGCGCGGTGATCATACAGGTGATAATCTACGCGGTCCGCTGGATGCGTTGTATAAGAATGATATTCATATCTTGGGAT
>URWU01000139.1 GCA_900551585.1 uncultured Alphaproteobacteria bacterium
CTAGTCGTCGGCAGCGTCAGATGTGTATAAGAGACAGGTATAATGTGCCATAATTTGATACTCATGACTTATGGAGAGACTAATGAAAAGATTATCTTTTGTAGCCGCATTGACCTTGTCAACCATGCTTTCAGCTTGTGGCGGAGGTGGTGGCGGACACAGCTTTATTCCACCTTCAACTTTACCTGATAATCCAGACAATCCGTCTGTTACTTGTGAAGGTGTAACCTGTATGACAAATGACGGACTGTCTAATAAGGCCAAACGTAATGAACTTTATAAAAAAGCTTTCGGTACAACAGCATATTCTTTGCAGAGAGCCCGTACAGACACAACAGCTGAGATACCGGAACAAGACATTAATAAAGCCTATGAGACAATGCACTCAGCTTTAACTGGGACGTCTTTAAATACCTCAGACCCTAATTTGCGACAAAATTTAATTTTAGCAGGATTTGAAGATTATTTGCCCGAAACAGATGCTGAACTACAGGAATGGGCTAAGAAACGTCAGTACATGATAAAACGCCATGCAGAAAAAATGTATAATATGTATGGCAAGGAAGAACCTGTTTATCTTGATAATGCCAAGCTGCACCTTGTGGAAGAAACCGCCAATCAGGATAGTTTCATTAACTTTACTATTGATGATAAGAAAAATATCAATGGCATAGAGATTTCAGAAAATGATTTTGGTGCAGAATCTCTTAGCAACAATCTAAGCAAAACCGGAGAAAACACATTTGCCGGCAATGATAAATTACATATATATGAGTTTCAGTATGGCGGAGGTCGGCTTTATATTGAAATTTCCGGTTATGATGAAAATACAGAGCCAGATTTAGCTTTAATCAAAGAAAAATTACAATTAAAGCTTCAAGAAAGAATTGCAGAAAATTTGCTTACTGGTGATGACAGCTTATTAAATATGAAAGATACAATCTCCAAAGATATTGCTGATTTAACAGATACAACCACTCTTGACCATGAGATTCTTGATAGAAAAATTGATACCGTCTACACAAGCTATGCCAAAAACTTGAGAAATGGCTTCGGCAATCTTCTTTATTCTGATTTTGGCCTTATAAAATGGGATGAAACCCGTACAGGCGCAGATCCTGATGATATAGAAAAAATTCATGCGAATAAGGTATTTGCTGGCGGATATGACACGATGAAGGTTGATCCGACAAAGTTCGCAAGTCTTGAATTTACAGGAGACGCCGTTGGTGGCGTCAATTATAAGAAAATCATTGACGGCGATTACGGAATTGTAGAAAGCGATACTCTGCAGCTTGATGGAGGTAAGGCTACGCTTAAGTTTGCCAACGGAGAAGAAAAGTTAAATGTAACTTTTAACAACTGGTATGATGTTGATGTAACCAAAAATCTTAATACCAATACCGGCAGTATTTCATTTTCCGGTGGAGACAAGATTGATGACAACCGATTTAAATTTACCGGCTTGGTAAGCAATAATATTGATGGTGTAAAAGGCAATGGTTCGCAAAATTTTGATGGCTTTGATAAATATGAGAATACGGATTTTATAAAAGAAGCCTGGGACAAAAATAGTGAAGGATACACCGGCGCTATGGATATGGGTTACTATGGCAAAGATGGTGTTCCTAGCGAAGCAACCGGTTATGTCATGTATCACGAAGAAAGCCTGACTAACGGTGAAAAGATTGAAGTTGATGACCGAAAAAATCCGGGACAGAAGATTGAAAAAGATCTGATTAATGTTTTGGAAATGCAAATCGGCGTTGGTATGCAGAAAAAATAAGCAATTTTAACATTTTTTACTAAATTTTGGAGACCAGATATGAAAAAACGATCACTTATTGCAGCCTTAACCCTTTCAACTCTGTTATCCGCTTGTGGTGGCGGCGGTGGTGGACATGGATATATTCCGCCAACAACTTTGCCAGACAATCCTGATAATCCGGATATAAATGCTTGTGCAACAAATCCTGAAACCTGCATGACAACCAAAAAATTCTCTAATGCCGAAAAACGTATTGAATTGTATCAAAATGCAGAAGCTCAAACATTTTCCGGCAGAAGAATGTTAAAAGCGGCAAGAAATTCAGACGCAGACTCTGTAACAACAGCTTACAAGAATATGTATACATTCTTAGTTGAAGGGAATTTGGATACCGCAACAGATGAAACCTTGTTAAAATCTTTGCTTTTGGCTGGATTTAAGAAAGATGAACTTCCTACCGTTGATTTAGAGGATTGGGTTAATATCCATGCCAATGAGATAAAAAACAAAGCTCAAACGGTTTGGGATATGTATGGTACAGAAAGAGAAGTTTCTATTGATAACGCCAAGCTGAATGTTATCAATATTGATGCCAAACAAGATAGTTTTGTTCGCTTTACCGTTGATAAAGATGGTAAAATTGAAAAATTGCATTTTGATGTAGACATGGATCAAGCAGACAGCAGAAGCATGACGCTTGACCGAACCGGAGACGGAACATTTACACGCAAAGGACAAATGCTTATCTACGGTGTAAAACTGCAAAGCGGTCCTGAAGTGAGATTGGAGCTTTTTGAAACACCCACAGATATTGATAAATTAAGAAATATGCTGATTGCGGAACTGAATGACAATAAAGCAAAGTGGAATTTACCAGGCGATCAGGTCACCCAATCTATAGATTTTATAAATAAACTTGAATTAGATGACTTTCATCAAGGGATAACCGAGGACACTGCACAACCTGGAGATGCTTATTCCGAAGGCGGTGAAGCAACAACAACTATTACTTATACCAGTAAAGCCAAAGATTTGAATGACAAAAAAGGTTTGCAATATGCAGACTTTGGTTTTGTTGGCATAAAAGGTATGGAAGGTACGGAAGAAGTCAATGAAACCTTTGTTGTCGCCGGTGGCATGGATGCCAAAAGAATTGATAAAGATGATTTGATACAGTTACAACAACCAATGACTTTTGAAGGAACGGCTGTTGCTGCTTTGAATTATCAGGACGAAACCGGACAAGACCGTGTAGAACATCCTAAAAACTATGAAGGTACGGCCAATCTCGTTTTTGATAGTGGCAAGGAAACATTAACAACTGATTTCAGCAAAGAGGGCTGGTATAATGTTGTGGTAACATCTAACGCTAATCAGGACAACTACAATATCCAGTTCAATGGTACGCCTCAGGACGCTATGTATCAATTCAAAAATACCGATGTTAAGGATTTTGTAGGTAATCCTACGGGCAGTGACTATCCTTACGGTGCCGTTGATATTGGTTATTATGGTGAAACCAAAGATAATCCGACAGAAGCCGCTGGTTATGTTGCTTATGGCGAGAGACTGGATCCGGGTATCAACCTTCATGCCCAGATAGGTTTTGGCGCTGTTAAAAAGTAACTCAATGTCAAATCGGACTTGCATAATACTGGCGGTGTTTCTGCTGTTGGGTATCAATTCAGCCCTTGCAAAAGAAACATCGCCGGTTTCTGTATCTCAGGGAAGTAGCCATAAAACTGTTATTTCCATGACGCATGAACAGGTTTTGGACTTTGCCAAAGATTTAATTGTGCAAGGAAAACTGGATGATGCCAGAAAAGCCTTACTCGCCAAGCCTTATAATGTACGAGAGCTGGAGATTGAACGCTTGTATCTTTTGGCACAGATTGCCACTAAGCAACATAAATACGATGAAGCGATTGATATTTATTATTTTATCTTAGATCATGAGCCTAATATTCCGAATATCCGCTTCAGGCTGGCCGAACTTTATCTTAAAAAAGAGGATTGGTGGCGGGCTGATTATCATTATCGCTTAGCCTTGGCAAATAAAGACCTGCCGTTACCGGTGCAATATCGAATCAGGCAAGCACTTTACTACATTCGTCAAAACAAAAATTGGAATGTCTGGTTTAACTTTGGTGTGGCACCGGATAACAATATTAACAATACCACTTCCGGCGAACAATGCGTGATGACAATGTTTGGGGTGATGTGTAACACCTTGGACGAGCCGGAAAAAGATGTTGGTTTTAATATTACTGCCGGCGGAAATTATGAGTTTAAGCTGTCTGACAACTGGCGTTTACGCAATGAAGCGATGATTTATAATTCCAAATACAGTGATAAAAAATATGATGACACCTATTTATATTATGTTTTAGGCCTGAAATATGTTTATGAAAAAGGCGATGTATTCTTCGGTCCAACCGTTTCAAGGCGTTATCTCGGACACAAAGCTTATAACTACTCTACCGGATTTATGGTTGAAACCGGCTATGATATTACCAAACAACTCAATGCTAGTTTGACTTTAGCCTATACGCCGACCTATTATGATGATTATGGCGATATTTTAGACGGCGATACTAAAAGTGCCAGATTGCGGTTGTTTTATGCCTTGGATTCTTCAAAATATCTGATTTTCCGTACCGGTTATGAATATGAAAAAACAAAAGACAGAACTTACACTAATGACAGAATAAATGTTGCTTTGGGTTTTGGTGCCGAGTTGCCTTATGGTTTTCATGTCTATGCTGAGCCTTCCGTTTTGTTTACCAATTACAAAGGCGAACGTTGGACGGTTAAGGATTATCAATTTGAGGAAATTAAGGAAAGAGATGTTACGCAGCGTTATTCTATTTCAATCTCTAACCGTAATATTGCCATTTGGGGCTTGGTGCCAACTTTAACTTACTCTTATACGGATAAAAGCTCCAACATCTGGCAACGAGAATATGAAAAATCTTTGATTGAATTTTCTATCCAAAAGCGTTTTTAAGATAATTTTTTATATTACACAC
>URWU01000140.1 GCA_900551585.1 uncultured Alphaproteobacteria bacterium
ACTCTGGCCGATTCATTCAGTAAAGGAGCTAAAGAAGCGGGACATAAAGTCAAAAAAATCCGCTTAGCTGAAAAACAGGTACTTCCGTGCCGCGGCTGTAATCATTGTTATCGTTCTAATGCCGCCTGTGCAATTGATGATGATATGAATACGATTTATCCTGATGTTTTAGAAGCAGATGCCGTTGTTTTTGTTTCGCCGATTTACTATTACGGCTTTTGCGCCCAGCTCAAAGCTTTTATCGACCGCCTTTACGGCCCCGATGTTAAAGGCGACATTGCCAAAGCCATGCAGAGCAGCCTGCCGCAGAAAGAATGCGCGCTGCTGATGACCGCGGCAGATGAGAAGAAGAGCGTTTTTGACTTGGCGGTCATGCTCTTTCGCAAAATTTTCGAACATTGGTTTATGTGGTCAATTCGCGGAATTATCCTGGCCGGCGGTGTTTCGGATATCGGTGATATTAAAGGCCATCCCAAACTTGAAGAAGCCTATGAAATGGGCAAAAGTTTATAATCTTATTTTTCGTTACAGAGAAGTTTATTAATGACCCAAAAAATTAAATATGTCTTGTTAGCTGCCATTTTCTTAGGCGGTTTTTCCAGTATGTCTCTGGAGCTGATTGCCATGCGCCAGCTGTCAGGCTTTGTCGGCTCGACAGCTGTCACGGCTTCAATCATTATCGGCTGCTTTATGGCTTTTATGTCCGTCGGTTATTATCACGGTTCTGTCGCTTCGCTGCGCCTGACCTCTGTCCGCCGCCAAACGGCGCAGAGTTTTATCATCATTTCTCTGTTCATTGTTCTTGCGTCCAGCCATGTTTTGATAGATGCTTATTTTTTGCTGATGAATGCGGCGGGGATTGAATCGATTGTTGGCCAGACCAGCCTCTATTCGCTGCTGTTTTTATCCTGCGGCCCTTATCTGTTTGGCCGGATAACCGCGCAGCTCAGCCGTTATCTCAACCGTTATAACCGCAATTATACCGGCCGCATTATGGCTGTTGATACGGTTGGTTCGGTTTTGGGTTCAATTTTAACGACTTTGGTGATTATGCCTTTTATCGGTGTTAATCATACAATTATTGCCTTGACTTTTGTAACTTTGCTCGGCGCTGTTATTCTGGCCAGAAATCCGAATTATCTGATAGCGGTTTTCATTATGGTAACCGCTTTTATGTTTAACCGCGATTCTCTGCTTCGCAACTTGTATAATATTGTTGAAAATAATGCCATTTCGACCGTTTCAATCCTCCCTGAAGATGACGGAAAGTCCAAAGTTTTGGTCATTAACGGCGGCCGCTCTTCAAAAGTCAGCAGCGATGATGACTTGCGCTTTAACTATGTCAAATTTGTTGAAGACAACTTTTTGCGTACTATTCCCGAACATGAAACCAAAGACATTTTAATCATCGGTGCCGGCGGTTTTACAATGGGATTAAAAGACAAGCGCAATAATTATATTTTTGTGGATATCGACAAGACGCTGCTGCCTCTGTCGGAAAAATATTTTCTTCCGGAAAAAATGAGCGCCAATAAAAAGTTTATTGTGGCCGATGCCAACCAGTTTTTGAAAGAAAGCAAACTCAAATATGATTTGATAATTCTGGATACTTATTCCAGCCGCAATTTAATCCCGTTTGATTTGACAACCAGAGAATATTTCACCCGCGCCAAAGACAATCTGAAAGAGGGCGGCGTTCTGGTTATGAATATTGTGGTTCCGGCCAACTTCAACAGCTCGCTGGCGCAGCATATGGACAATACCATTCGTTCCGTTTTCACACATAATCTGCAGCGGCAGGTCGTCGGCAATTTTGACGCCTGGTGCGAAAAAGACTGCCATAAAAATAATGTCATGTATGTTTATTACAATCATCACAATTCCGGTGACATTTACACCGTCAATAAAAATGCCGTTTTTTACGACAATTAAAAAAAGAGCCGGTATAAATACCGGCTCTTTTATTTTTCTTCTCTACGTCATTTGCTTAACCAAAGAATATGATAAGAGCATCGCGAACAGAGACGCCATCAGAGGCTGAATACTTTAGTTTGCGGGAATGACGCGGGCTTGTTTGCCATAAAGCAGGAAGCATTTTTCACCCGGGGTCATCAAAACATCATTACCCTGAGTAACGGTCATAACATTACCGTTGGTGGTTTTGACAATATATTCATATCCGGCTTGTTTGGAGAGGCCTTCCTGAGCCAAATCTCCGGCCAGTCCGCCGACAACCGCGCCGCCGATACCGCCTAAGATTTTGGTGGTGTCATTGCCGCCGAGCAAGGTTCCGGCCACGCCGCCGGCAGCACCGCCAACCATCATACCGGCATTGTTGTCGCTTTGAACCACAACCTGACGCACGCTGAGAACGGTGCATTCCATGGCGCGGTTAACCTGTCCTGTGCTGGCTGTGGAATATTGGTTGGCACCGATATTCGAGGTGCAGGCATTAACGGTCAGAGCCAGCGGCAGCAAAGCCAAAAGGGCGATTTTTTTCATAGATAAAACTCCTGATAAGTTGTTATTATTAATTAGCGCTAATTTTATACTTCAATTATCTTTTGTCAATGCTAGACAATTAAATCGAAGTGATATATATTCATGAAGCCTTTATTGGTAAGAATAGAAATAATATTGAATATTGAGGATTTTAAGATGTTAAAAAGAACAAAAATTGCCGGCCTGTTGCAAGCCGAGCAGCCAATCGAAAAAGTATTGGTAAAAGGCTGGGTCAGAACCCGCCGCGATTCAAAAGATTTTTCTTTCATTGAGCTCAATGACGGCTCCAGTCTCAAAAATATTCAAGTTATTGCCAATAATAATCTGAACAATTATGAAGAAGTCAAAAAGCTGACGACCGGTTCTTCGGTGGCAGTAACCGGCGCTTTGGTTGAATCCAAAGGCGGCAACCAGAAGTTTGAAATCGTTGCCGATGAGGTTGAAATCTACGATTTTGCCGATGAAGACTTCCCGCTGCAAAAGAAAAAACATACAGACGAATATCTGCGCACGATTGCCCACCTGCGTCCGCGTACCAACAAATACGGTGCCGCTTTCCGGATTCGCTCCGAATTGTCTTTTGCAATCCACAAATTCTTTAACGACCGCGGCTTCCGCTATGTCCACACGCCGCTGATTACCGGTTCCGACTGCGAAGGTGCCGGCGAAATGTTTCGTGTAACCACGCTGGATATGAACAACCTGCCCAAAACCAAAGACGGCAAAGTTGACTATTCTCAGGACTTTTTCGGCAAAGAAGCCCACTTGACCGTTTCCGGACAGCTGAACGGTGAGATGTATGCAATGGGACTGGGCGATATTTATACTTTCGGTCCGACTTTCCGTGCCGAAAATTCCAACACCACGCGTCATGCGGCCGAGTTCTGGATGATTGAGCCGGAAATGGCTTTTGCCGATATTTATGACGACATGGATTTGGCTGAAGACATGGTCAGAAGCTGTGTCAAACATGTTATGGAAAAATGCCCTGATGATATCGAGCTGTTTGACAAGTTTGTCGAGCCGGGCCTGATTGCCAAATTGAACAACATTGTTGATAACGGTTTTGCCCGCATTACTTATGCCGAGGCCATTGAAATCATGCAAAAATCCGGTTATGATTTTGAATATAAGCCGGAATTCGGTATTGATATGCAGACCGAGCATGAGCGTTATCTGGCCGAAAAACATTTCAAACGTCCGGTTATCGTCCGCGATTATCCGAAAGAGATTAAAGCTTTCTACATGCGCCTCAATGATGACGGCCGCACCGTTGCCGCAATGGATGTTCTGGTCCCCGGTATCGGTGAAATGATTGGCGGTTCTCAGCGTGAAGAACGTTATGATGTTCTGGTCAAAAAAATTGAGGAAATGGGCATGACTAAAGAAGATTATGCCTGGTATCTGGATTCCCGCAAGTTCGGTTCGGTGCCGCATGCCGGTTTCGGCCTCGGTTTTGACAGAATGATGATGTTGCTAACCGGTATCGGCAATATCCGTGATGTCATTCCTTTCCCGAGAACGCCGAATTCGATTAACTTCTAGGATATAAAGAATGAAACATCTGCTTAAAAATCTGGTTATTTTCAGCGTCTTGGTTCTGGTTTCGGCCTGCTGTCATCACTGGTAATAACCATCGGGAGAAGCTTATGCACAAGTTTTTATTAGGTCTGTGTCTGGTCGGTTGTTTGTCCGTTGTTTTTGCTGCTTGCCTTCAGGCGGCAGAGGCTGAAAAAGCCAAAGCGGCTGCTGCCGGAGAAACTGATGAAAATTGGTTTCAACCGGATACGGACTCTGATAAAAACATTCCCGACGGCGATATCACAATGATTACGCCGCGTCCGTCAGAAATCATTAACAGCGGTCTTGCAGAAGTCTCGCAGGCGGCGGGGCTGATTGCCGACAACAGCACGGCGGTTGCCAAGCCGGAGTGTGATAATCCGCGCCTGCTGCAAAAAGTTTTGGACCGCATTGCCAAATTTTACAGCGAAACACCGGTCAATAATATCATTGATAAACGCCGTCAGACGCTAATGCTCAAAAATCTGCGCGATTTCAAGGAATTGGATATCTCAGCTTTTGATCCCAAAGAAAATTACGATGTTTCTGACCAGATTATCGCCTACAAAATCAACAAGGGAATCAAACAGGATGAAATGCGCCTCTGCCGCTCAACTTTGCCCAGGGCGATTTACCTACTGATTTATCCCCAAAACAATTTCTATACCGTTGAAATCATCAACTTCCCCGGACTGTCTCTTATACACATCTGACGCTGCCGACGA
>URWU01000141.1 GCA_900551585.1 uncultured Alphaproteobacteria bacterium
AGATGTAGCTCCGTCTCGTGGGCTCGGAGATGTGTATAAGAGACAGATATTATACGGATGTGGTTTGCGAATCTCAGAAGCCCTTAACCTGAATGTGGGGGATATTAATAACAATGATTTTGTGCGTATCCGGGGTAAAGGTAATAAAGATAGAATTGTGCCCGTGTTACCTCAAATCAAAGACGCGATTAATGCCTATACGGCCGAATGCCCTTACAACCTGCGCAATGGCGAAGCTCTTTTTCTGGGGGCAAGAGGAGAGCGGTTATCCCCGCGTATTATTCAAAGACAGCTGCAAAAAATCCGTGCTTATCTGGGCCTTCCTGATAATTTGACGCCCCATGCTCTGCGGCATTCTTTTGCAACACATCTGCTCGCTGAAGGCACCGACCTGCGGTCAATTCAGGAACTGTTGGGTCACGCCTCTCTCACCACGACCCAGAGATATACTGATGTAAATATTGATAAACTCAAAGAAGAGTACAACAAGCTGGAGCAGGCTTGACCGCATCGGCCGGACGGTCTTTTTTCGGGCGATTCCGACACATTATTCCGCAAGTATGTTCTTAGCGGAACTGTAAAGAACATCATTCAACGGTGATTTACGCCGAAAATCCGCTTCACCTCTATCCCTGCTACAAGCCATAAAATAATAAAAAAAGTACCAGAGCCGGAGCAATGGTACTTTTATAAAATCTTTTAAATCTGAAAAAAACTATTTCAATTTCTTTTCTACGAACTCTTCGTGTTTTTTAGATTTCTTGTCATATTTTTTCAAAGACAATTTTTCCGGATGAGTTCTCGGATTTTTTTCAGCAAGATAAAATGTGCCTGTACCGGCTGTGCTCTCTAATTTTACTTTTACTTTTACTGCTTTTGCCATTTTCTTTACTCTTAATTTAAGGTTTCAATTTAAACATTTAGCTGCATTATGCATTTTATTGGCGGCTTGTCAATAAGATTCTTTACTGAAAATAAAAAAAGTATATTTTCATTTTCCCCGTTTTGCAGCAACGGCTGCCTTTGTCCAAACCCTTTTCCGGATAAGGCCGTTATCATATCCGGCTTTTAAGCAAAGCCTCGGCAATATCCAAATCGACGTTTTTGAGCTCGCGCGGTTCCCTTGGGCAGGCTTCTGACTTTGGTTTGGGCTTATTTATAATCTCGTTCAGGTTTTTGCGGTCCAGCATTTCAAAAGTGCAGATATCCGGATTGACGCCTTGTTTATCAAGCGGACGGCCGGAAGGCGTGTAAAACCATGCGGTTGTCAACCCAAGTTCGGCGCCGTTCGGAAGTTCAAACAAATCTTGTCTCGTCCCTTTGCCGAAGGTTTTTGTGCCAACCACCTTGGCTCGGCTCTGTTCCTGCAGCGTCGCCGCGATGATTTCGGCAGAAGACGTTGTTTCGCCGTCGACCAAAACGACCATCGGTTTGTCTCCGGCAATGTCTCCGGCTGTGGAATTATAAAACTGCTGCGATGACGGATCGCGCCCCTTGGCAGAGATAACAATGCCGCCATCCAAAAATTTGTCGGCAATCGTCAACGCCTCAGCCAATGAGCCGCCGGGTGATGAACGTAAATCTAAAATAACGCCGGCAAAGTCAGGATTTTCGGCAAAAGCGTCATTAAAACTTTCTAATGTAAATTTATTGAACGCACGGATTTTCAAATAAAGGATATTGCCCATCATCCGGGCTGCAAAGTTACGGCGATTTTTAAGCTGTCCTTTTTTTTCGGCGCTGAAGGTCGGATAATATTTGGAATCCCCGTCCAGATAACTGTTGATTCCGTCTTCAAGAATGATGTCGGTTATTTCAAAATCTTTATCTGCTGCGGTTTTAGAGACCTGCTGCGCAGCTTTTATCATGCGGCCGGTTAATTTGACCGCGGCATGAATGTCTTTGGGATTTTCCGGTTTCAAAAAACTTTTGATAATGCGGCCGTTATAATACAAGGAAACGCGCTTATTGTCATCGGCAATTTTTAAGCGCCGGTCAACTTTGTTCAATCCTTTGATGACATTGACCGCGACCTCGGAAGCCGGAAGCGGTTCAATATATTTGTCCTGCACATAAGTATAAACCGAAGCAAAAACCTCGCTGTCGGCAAATTCTTCTGCCGCTCTTACAGGAAAAACGGCTGACATCATCACTAGAAAAGCACAGATAAATTTTCTCATTTGGCATTAGACTTCTTTTTAGACTTTTTCTTATTATTCTCTTTCAGTTTTTCCTTGCGGGCTTTTTTAGGCAGTTTTTCTTTCTCTGTCTTTTTCTTCGGCGCCGCTTTTTCTTTTTTGGGTTTGTCAGTTTTGCCTGCGGCTTTTTTAAGTGCTGCCACTTTTTTGAAACCGCCTTTGAACTTGCCGCCTTTTTCAAAATAATCGGTACCGTCTTCCGGGTCAATATATTTGAAAATCAGGCCGCCGGTTATCGGTGAGGCTTCCATCAGCTTGGCTTTTAAGCTATCACCGAAACGGAAAGTCAAACCGTATTTTTCGCCGCGCAATTCCATGTTTCCGGCAGAAAGGAGATAATTGTCCGCCGGCAGGCTCGACATCGGAATCAACCCTTCGGCACCGATTTTATCCAGACGGACGAAAATGCCGGCAGTCGAAATGCCCGAGACTTTTACCTCAAAATCCGCTCCGATTGACGGTGCCAGATAAGCCGAAACAAAGCGGGCGTTAATATCGCGCTCGGCGCTGACGGCTTTGCGCTCGGTAACGCATAAATGGTCGCCGATTTCTTCAAAAATCTTCAAAGTCGCCTCGTCTTCCAAATCGCCGCCGTCCGGCATGTGATAAGCCTTAATCAGTGCGCGGTGAATCAGCAAATCGGCATAGCGGCGGATGGGCGATGTGAAATGAGCATAATCCGTCAGTCCCAAGCCGAAGTGGCCGAGATTTTGCGGCGCATATTTGGCCTGACATTGCAGGCGCAGAATCAACTCGCCGACACCGGCATTATAACCGCCGGTACTGCACAGTTCGAGAATCTTGTTAAAATGTTCCGGCCGCAATGCATTGATATCCGGCAGTTTTAATCCGAGATTATGCAATAATGGCTCAATCTCTTTCAACTTGTCTTCCAGAGGTTTTTCGTGAATGCGGTACATTGTCGGCAGTTTGCTTTTGCCCAGAGTTTTGGCTGCGCAGATATTGGCGGCAATCATAAATTCTTCAACAATCTGATGAGAGATGAAATGCTGTTCTTTTTCAACGCTGAGAACCGTTCCTTTATCATCAAGACGGATTTTGAACTCATCTGTTTCAAGATTGAGAGCGCCGCGCTCAGCTCTGGCTTTTGCCAAAGCCTGATAAGCCTCATAAACGGGTTTAATCACTTTGGTAAAGACCGGCGTGATGTTGGCGGATTTTTTGCCCTGCAAGGCGTCCTGAACCTCATTATAAGTCAGGCGCGCCGCAGATTTAATCACAGCTCGTTTAAAGTCAAATTTTTTAATATTACCGGCATTATCAATATCAATAAAACAAGCCAAAGCCGCCCTTTCCTCTTTGGGACGCAGCGAGCATAAGTTATTACACAAGGCTTCGGGCAGCATCGGCACGACCATATTCGGCAGATATACGGAGTTGCCGCGCTGATAGGCGTCTTTATCAAGCGCCGAACCATGGCGGACATAAAAAGCAACATCGGCAATGGCAACAATCAACAAATAGCCGGTATCGGTCTTTTGCGCATAAACAGCGTCGTCAAAATCTTTGGAATCTTCGCCGTCAATCGTCACCAGCGGAATTGAGGTTAAATCTTCACGGCCTTTTTTGCAATAATCAGGCAAATGCTGCGCTTCTTTGGCCGAAGCTTCGGAAAACTCGCTGGGAATGTCATATCTTTCCAGTACCAGAGAGGCTGTGGCTTTGTTTAAATCAAACGCGCCGAAATCTTTGACGATTTTGGCCTGCTTGAAACGGCGGCTGCCGGTCAGCGCCACTTTTACAAAATCGCCGTCCTGAGCTTTGCCGACATTATCCAGAAGATACACCATATAGTTATTTTTCTCGGAAGGCCGCAGATAATATTTGCCGTCTTTTTTCTCAACAATACCGTAGATAATTTCATCGGGTGCGTCCGGATTGCCGAGACGGGTTATCGGCTTGGCATTAATCGCCTCTTTTTTCAAAGTCAGCTTGCCGATAAAACGGTCGCCGACAGCCAAAGCCGGTTTTATACGGCGGTTTTCGCTGACATAAATCGGCAGATTTTGCGGATTATCTTTAGCTTCAACGGTCACGGCCATAAAATCGCCGAATTTTGAAGTTCCGGAAATTTCCAAAGTACAGGTTTCCGGCAGAGATTGATTATTTGATTTTTTTCTGGTCATGTTTATTTCAGCTCGGCTGTTAAAGGGGTGTGGTCAGAGGGTTTGGCGCCGCGGCGCGGGTTTTTATCGACAACGACAGACTGCAGACGGTCAATGACAGACGGCGACAGCAGCAGATAATCAATACGCAGGCCCAAGTCATTTTGGAAAGCACCGCCGGCATAATCCCAGTAAGTGTAAGCGACATTATCCGGATAGCGGCTGCGGTAAGCGTCATAGAAGCCCAGATATTCAATCGCTTTGAGACGGGTTTGGACTTCGGGGCGGAATAAGGCATTATTTTTGAAAACCGCCGGATCATATACATCTTTATCTGTCATAATCACATTGAAATCGCCGCCCAGAATAATGTTTTCTCTGGTTAAAAGCAGCTCTTTGGCATGGTTATATAACTGTCTCTTATACACATCTGACGCTGCCGACGACTAGTCGAGTGTAGA
>URWU01000142.1 GCA_900551585.1 uncultured Alphaproteobacteria bacterium
TACGAGATGTAGCTCCGTCTCGTGGGCTCGGAGATGTGTATAAGAGACAGGCCGTCAGTTTATGCCCGGCCAGCGCTTTTTGTAAATCGGCGGGAAATTCTTTGTCTTCAAAAACAACGCAGCCCCATTTCTTTGCCCCGTTCTGCAACAAAAAAACAGCCTTAAACAACGCCGTCTTCTGATCATTACCAAGTTTATTGTCAGGCAGATATTTCTTAACCGCATCCAGCAGCATTTTATCAAGCGAGGCAATCACATCTTCATGATTCAGTTTGTCGCCGAAACGGCTGCCGATAACTTTGACAGCCGCCTGCAGGGATTTCCCCTCAAAACCGAGGCTTCGGCAATAAGCGGTAATAATATCGTCAAGGCTTTGAACTCTTAAGGTAACCATTGATAACTCCACACTTCCGACAGCGCTTTGCCGTCTTTATTAACCAGAGAAATCCTGATTTCCGAGGTTTTGCCGTTTGGTTTGAAATCCACATAAACCAACACGCCGTCGTCCAAAGGATTATACATCACATGCGTTCCTTTAATATTTCCCTCGCTGATCGAAACATCGGCCTTTATCTCTCCGGCCTCAATGGCCTGCTTGACATTTTTGATTTTCAAACCGCTGAAATCGACAACAAATTTGCGTTTTTCGGTCTCAAGCATGCCCGAAACGCCGCCGACACCGGTATAAGTGGCTTCAACCTTGGCCAAACCGTTATCAACCGGAACTTCATTTGCCCAATGCAGCATATAACGGAAACGATATTCCTTGCCCGGTTCAATTTTTTCATCAGGTATCCAGAAAGCAACGATATTATCATGAATTTCCTGAATTGACGGAATTTCCACCAGCTGGACCACACCTTTTCCCCAGTTGTCCAAAGGCTCAACCCAGACACTCGGACGCTGCTCATACATCGCCTCAAAATCCATATAATGCTCGGGGTTTCTGTCTCTTTGCATCAGACCGAACCCTTTAGGGTTGTTATCGGCAAAAGAACTCAGGCGCAGATATTTAGAATTATCAAGCGGGCGCCACAGCCATTCGTCATTGCCGTTCCACACCAGCAAGCCGTCGCTGTCATGAACTTCCGGACGATGGTCATCAAACTTGTTTTTGCTGTTTTCACCGAATAAATACATTGATGTCAAAGGCGCAATGCCGAGTTTGTTAATCGGTTTGCGCGGGAACAAAACGGCATTGACTTCAATTGTCGTATTCAGCCCCGGCGTAATCACAAAAGTATAAGCCCCGGCCACGCTCGGACTGTCCAACAAGGCATAAACCGTGATATTGCTGTCGCGGCGAGACGGCCTCTTCAGCCAAAATTCTTTGAAAATCGGAAATTCTTCACCTGTCTGCAAAGCGGTATCAATAGCCAAGCCACGTGCCGAAAGACCGTATTTCTGGCCTTTACCGAGCGCACGGAAATAGCTGGCGCCGAGAAAAGAAATCAACTCGTCATAATATTCGGTTGTGTTCAGCGGATAATGCAGACGGAAACCGGCATAGCCCAAATCTTCAAAATGTTTGCCGTCTAATTTGTTTTTGCCGTAATTAAAAAACTGCGATGAATATTTAATCGGCAGCACCTTGCCTTTAACAATCTCATTAATCGGAACCGAAACCTGAAACATTGACCCGAGATGAAAAAACTGCACTTCAAACGGCAGATGTTTATTAAACCACGGCCCGTTTTCACGCACAAAACGGATATCGCGGTGCTCGTCATAGTCCAGATTCTTCAACTCTGCCGGAACTTTATCATCTGGCGCTTCATAAGCTCTGTCCGCCAAATTACGGGCAATTGCCGCCAGACTGTCGCTGTCAAAACCGTCAGCCAGCTTGGCCTGCTCATCTGCTTCATCTTCGGCCTGCCAGTCAATATATTGATGATAGCTGAAATATCCGGCGCCGATGATAATAAGTAATCCCACAACCGACCATAAAATTTTTTTGCGCATTCTCTGAGTTTCCATCTTGTTTTTTATATATTTTTCACATCTGACTTACTTTAGGCTATAACAATGCACTTTCCCCCAAAAGTCAACCATATTTTACAACGCACCTGAATGTAAAAACTTGACTATTTTGTGTTTTGATATATCTCTTAACTTAAGTAAAACTTAACAGAAAGTTGCTTCATGACCTTTATCAGTTCGGCCCTCAACTCTTTCAAAACCATTGTTTCGCCGATGTCGGCTTTTTTTGCCGGAACCGGTTTAACCTGCTGCGCCTTTTCGCTGCTGTCGTCAATTCTGGCTCTGCGCCTGTCTCGCAATGGCGTTGGCACTTCCGAAGCCGGTATTATCTTGTCTCTTTATTATGCCGGATATGTTTTG
This sequence comes from uncultured Alphaproteobacteria bacterium, assembly GCA_900551585.1. Lineage (GTDB taxonomy): Bacteria > Pseudomonadota > Alphaproteobacteria > RF32 > CAG-239 > CAJLXD01. Next base: position 2,341 of record URWU01000142.1, read on the forward strand.
GCATCGCTGAGTTCTTACAAAATCGTCAACCGCGTCGGCCATATCCGTACCTTTTGCGCCTTTATCTCCATTTTCTCGGCCATTGTTCCGCTGCACTACATTTCGCCTTTTCCGCCTTATTGGGGCATTTTACGTTTGATTGAAGGTTACTGTATCGGCACCTGTTTTATGTGTTTGGAAAGCTGGCTCAATACCCGTGCCAACAACAAAAACCGCGGCGTCATCATGTCATTATACATGGTCACCACCTATCTCGGTTCCAGCTTGGGACAATTACTGTTAAATATTCCCGACAAAAACGGCCTGTTGATTTATGCTTTGGTCGCCTCTCTTTTCTCAATCGCTCTGGTACCGATTTCTTTAACGGCGCTGCCCTCTCCGGATATTACCGTTCAAAAAAGCATGTCGTTAAAATTGCTTTATAAAAAATCTCCGGTCGGCGTTTTCGGCTGCTTTGCCAGCGGTTTTCTGGTCGGCGCTTTCTACACTTTGGGCGCGATTTATGCCAAAGAAATCGGCCTGGACATCAAACAAACCTCAATATTCATGTTCTGCGGCATTTTCGGCGGTATGCTGGCTCAGCTGCCCATCGGCCGTTTGTCTGACAGTTTTGACCGCCGCTATGTTCTGTTGTGGACATCAGGCTTTTTATTCCTGGTTGCGCCCTGGGTACAGTATTTTATTAATGACGGCAGTCTCATGCTCGGCTTGTCTGCCGTTTTGCTCGGCTGCGGAACCTTTGTCATGTATCCGATTTGCGTCTCGCATGTCAACGACCAGCTGGAAGACGCCGAACGCACGAACGCCAGCGGCATGCTCATTCTTTTACAAAGTATGGGATTGATTATCGGCCCGATTATCATTTCCGCCGCCATGCAGACTTTCGGCAACATCTGGTTTTTGCTCTCTTATTCCGTTGTCAGCGGCGGCTTTATTCTTTTCACGTTCAAACAGATTGCCACCAAGGCCGTCAATTACGTCAATGTTACGCCGACCGACCCGATGCCGGTTGCACCGACCCATGCTTTCAATAAGCTCACTCAGGACGACACAATCATTGACAAGGCCAAAGGCATATTGACCGCCAAACATTAATGATAATTGTTTAAAAAAATTAAAGGAGCTTGTTAAGAGCTCCTTTTTTTGCATAGAAGACAAAATCTTATAAATAGCATTCGCTGCGGATAAGATTTTCGTTAGGCCTTTTCACTTTCTTCATGGCTTCGGCAATTGCCGGAAAAGCCTGTTTCCAGGACGGCAGAAGCACGTCAACCAGTTCGACATCGGCCCGGTCCAGAGGACGCTCCTGCAGCAACGGCAAAACAGCTTCAACAGCAGCAATAAAATAATTATTATTGCTGCTCTTAATCACTTTTTGCCAAACATAATTGTCAATATACCGGCTGGCCATGATTTTAATGACATTCCGGTCAAGAACAATTTTACTGTCAGGATGGCTTTCGCAATAAAGCGCCACACTGGCTATGAACGATAAAAATTTTTTCTCTCGTCCTTCCACCAAATACGGAAACTCTGCAATAATTTCAAAAAATGGTTTACAGTTAAATCCCTTATTGAAGATAGCATCATCTACCTCAGAGGGAAAAAAGTTATCAAACTGGGTCAAAACACTGATCTTGGCCTGCTGTGATTTAGCTAATAAATCCTCATCTTTGATTTTTAGAGCGACAGCTTCCGCACTTACTAAAGCACGAAAAATGTTTGAGAAAAACAAATAGTTCATACGCTGTTGTTTTAAAGTTAATAATTCTTTTCTCCTAAATAGATTGCTTTGAGCGAAGTATAAATCGACGCCCAGACAAACGAAGGCTGGTCATTATTCTCTCTTTTGAGAATAATCAACATATTCCGGCTGATTTCCGGGAAAATGGTTATCCATTGCGGCAGCCAAAAATAAGCATACCTGCGGTTAACATCATTCCATCCGGTAAAAAAGGTTCTGTCGGCAAAAGCCGTTAAAGCATTGATAATCTGTTTTCTGATGGGTGCCTTTTTGGCATTATCAGTCATAAAAGATTTCATCTCCGGCTGGTCCAAAAGAGTGAGAGCATTTCCCAAATGCCTTGAATTCGGAGCCGCCACTTCGATAAAACGCAGAATTGCCAATTCTTTACCACGCCATAAAGCGTTAAACATCACCAAACAATCTCCGAAAAAACCATCCAATTTCACTTCCGGATTATCATGAAGATAATTCTTAAAATGGAACCAAAATTCTTTTTCTAAATCATTTTTTCTGTCAGTCAGATTTTCTTCACTTCCGAAATGTCTTTCGATTAAAAAATCTCTTTCTTCTTCATCAGTAATCGCAGCCAATTTAAGAACTTCTTCATACTGATCAATCCATTTTCTATCCATAAGCAAATTATTTAAAACCTGTCTCTTATACACATCTCCGAGCCCACGAGACGGAGCTACATCTC
>URWU01000143.1 GCA_900551585.1 uncultured Alphaproteobacteria bacterium
GAGATGTAGCTCCGTCTCGTGGGCTCGGAGATGTGTATAAGAGACAGGTTTCAATACCTGCCGGATAGTGCACGGACTCTGCTGGACTTCGGCTCTGGTGCTGGATTTCCCGGAATGGTACTGGCAATTATGGCTGCGGAAAAAACACCGTATTTAAAAGTTAAATTAATTGAAAGTACCGGAAAAAAGACACTGTATTTAAATGAGGTTAAAAAAATAACCGGCGTTGACGTTGAAATCATTAATGACAGAATCGAAAAACTGCCGCCGCAAAAGGCAGATGTCATCACTTCACGCGCTATGGCTTCATTAAATGAGCTTTTAGAATATACTTTCCGCTTCACCACCCCGAAGACTATTTGTATTTTCCCTAAAGGGCGCAGATATGCCGAGGAAATCGAAGAAGCCAAAAAACATTGGAAATTTGATTGTCAGCTGCATGACAGTATTACCAGTGATGAAGGAAAAATTTTAGTTATCAGTCGTTTGTTGAAAAATAAAGGAGATAAATAATGCCAAGAGTATTAGCGATCGCCAATCGTAAAGGCGGTGTCGGAAAAACCACCACGACCGTAAATGTCGCGACTGCCATGGCCGCAGCAGGAAAAAAAGTTTTGGTGATTGACCTTGACCCGCAGGGAAACGCCTCAACATCGATGGGTGTCAACAAACGCGGCCGCATGGCTTCTTCTTATGAAGTCTTAATAGGTCAAGCCAAATTATCCGAAGCGATTGTTTGGACCGAAATTCCCAATTTTTCAATTATTCCCTCCTCGCCGGATTTGGCCGGTGCCGAAATCGAACTGGTTGATGTCGAGCGCCGCGAATTTGCCTTAAAAGATGCTTTGAACAAAGAAGCCGTCAATTATGATTATGTTCTGGTTGACTGCCCGCCGTCTTTGAGTTTGGTAACAATCAATGCTTTGGTTGCCGCCAATGCCGTAATAGTGCCTTTGCAATGCGAGTTTCTGGCCTTGGAAGGAATTACAGATTTGATTCGCAATATTAACCAGATTAAACGGAAATTTAATCCGGATTTGGAATTGCAGGGTGTTGTTCTGACGATGTATGACAAACGCAACAATCTGACCCAAATGGTTGAAGAAGATGTCAGAAATTTCTTCGGCAAAAAAGTTTACCAAACCGTTATTCCTAGAAACGTCAGAATTTCCGAAGCACCGTCACACGGCAAACCTGTTTTGATTTATGATTTCAAATGTCCGGGCTCACAGGCTTATATCAGTCTCGCCGGCGAAGTATTAAAAAGAGAAAAGGAATTATTGGCATGTTAGAAGATAACAAGAAAAAAAGTCTGGGCCGCGGTTTAGGCGCGTTGCTCGGAGATGACGATTTTGACATTAATGAGTTAAATGAACCGTCACACAAACAGACACCGGCCAAAAATACCAATTTTATCAACATTGCCGATATTACCCCGAGCAAGTATCAGCCGCGCACCGAATTTGACCCCGAGGCCTTAAACGCTCTCGTTGAATCCATTAAAGAAAAAGGCGTGTTGCAGCCCCTGCTCGTCCGCCGTCTGGATAATAAATATGAGCTGATTGCCGGTGAACGCCGCTGGCGTGCATCAAAAATCGCTGGACTTGCCGAAGTTCCTGTAATAATAAAAGAGATGAGTGACAAAGAAGTCCTCGAAGTCGCTTTGGTTGAAAACCTCCTGCGCGAGAATTTAACAGCCATTGAAGAAGCCGAGGGTCTTCAGCGCCTGATTGATGAATTTTCTCACACTCAGGAGGCTCTGTCGCAAATCGTTGGTAAATCCCGCAGCCATATTGCCAATCTGCTGCGTTTGTTAAGTCTGCCCGATGAAGTCAAAGCCTTGGTCAAAGAAGGCAAATTATCAGCCGGCCATGCCCGTGCTTTAGTCGGATTGGACAATGCTTTGAGCCTTGCTCAAACAATTATTGCCAAAGATTTGAATGTCCGTCAGGTCGAAGAACTGGTGGCAAAACAAAAAGAGCCGAAAAAAGAAAAAGCGGCCAAAGTCAAAGATGACGACTTGGAAGCTATCGAAAAAGATTTGAACCGCGAACTGGGTCTCAGAATCAAAATCAGCCCCAGCAAGCAGGGCGGCGGCAAAGTCGTTTTGCAATATGCTTCCGTAGCCGAGCTCGATATGATTATCGATATCTTGGAGCAAAAACGCAAAAATGAATCCCAGTCGGCAGTAAACGCTGTATTTAAAACTGCCGAACCGGCCGTTGCCACTGAAAAATTTTCGATTAAAGTAATTGATTAATTTGAGAGAAACAAGAATGACTATTTTAGAAAACATGTTGAAACACTGCGCCAAGGAAGGATATATAACCACCCCGAACGTAGAAAAAATTGCCAAAGCCAAAAATATGATGTTTGGCGAGAATGAATGGCAGCGCTGCCCTTGTGACGGCCAAAATGAAAACCGCTACTGCATTTCCGAAACCTGCAAAAAAGACATTGAGCGCGACGGCGTTTGCCACTGCCATTGCTATTGCAAAGCCCCGGCCGCGGAATAAAATTTTTCAAACAGAGAATTTTCACAGAAAAGCGTAACAGGTAATAAATAAATCAAAGATAAATTTATTGCCTGTCACTTAACAGCTCTGATTTATCATTAATAACTAATTTAGGAAAAATAAATGGCTTTAATAAAATATTTCTTTCTGGCAGTTGTTGCCATCGGCATTTTTATCATGGGTGCTCTGGGTTTGGATGCCAAAGACTGGGTTTATAAAGGCGGCTACATTCTGGCGTTTCTCGTCGGTTTGCTGATTCTTAATTTTGTTGCCAAAATCGCTTGGCGCTTTTTGTTGCTGCTGCTGATTATTTTCCTGCTGCTTTATACTTTAAGTCATTTCGGCGTGATTGAAATCAGCCTGCCGAGCTTTACCGAATTTGTCAAAGGTTTGTTTACAATCAAACCCGAAACGGCCGCCACGGCTTCCAATGCCGCTTCAGCCGCCGCTGCAAAATAATATCTCGGCAAAAGAAAAAACGCCCCGGAGATTTTTCTCCGGGGTTTTTGTTTGCGGCAGGTAACTTTATATTTACCAAAATATATTATTGTCAGAATTAAAATTTGGATTAAACTGATTAAGTGTATTACAGAGTGGGAAGATAAAAATGGCTTTTCTGAAAAAAACAATGATGGCCCTCGGCGCCTTTTTCTTAATCCTTTGGGGCGGAGCCGGAACCCAGAGTCACAGCACATTGTTGCAAGGCGGTGGTTTTCTGGGGCTGATTATCGGTCTGGTTGTTCTTTACATCTTTGTCAAAATGGCCTGGCGTGCAATGGGCTGCCTGCCTGCTTTTCTGATTATTGCCGGTATCATCAGTTTTATCATTTACGCCATTGGCGGTTTCAATAACGGCGTCACCGGTATTATCCCGACCATGAAAGCTTTTCTCGGCCAGCAGCCGGTCCAGACGCAAACCAATGACGGCCGCCTCACGCTGATTGATGAAGATGATATTGATATGAGCGGCGATGAGGAAGAAATCATTGAAGAGGAAGAAATTGATACCCCTGTTTTACGCAAGACCAAACCCCGTCCGCAGCAGCCTGTTCAGACTCAGCCGCAGGAGCAGGGGACTTTCCAAAAAATTATGGGTACTTTCGGCGGCAGCAAACAGCCGCAGCAACAGCAGCTGATGAATCCGCAGAATTTTCCGGCAATCACCGGCTCGGTCCGGGTTGTCAACGGCGATACTTTGATGATGAACGGCTATTATATCCGCCTTTACGGTATTGATGCGCCTGAATCAGACCAAACCTGCGCCAACCGTACCGGACGTTCTTATCATTGCGGCCGCGTTGCCGCCACCTGGTTGCGTGACTGGCTGATGGACAATCAGGTTGAATGTCATATCATGCAGCAGGATAAAAACGGCAATATGGTCGGCACCTGTTCTTTAGGGCAATATGACATCGGCGCCGCTTTGGTCAACGCCGGCTGGGCTGTTGCTTATACCAAATATACCGATATTTATATGCCTTATCAGCAAGAAGCCATGAAACGTCGCGACGGCCTGTGGCAGGGAAAATTCTATATGCCGGCTGACTGGCGCGCGATTAAGGCCAAAAAGCCCAAAATCCGCGTAAACAAAGCTCAAAAACGCAAAAGTATGTGGAATTTCTAAGGGCAGCCATGGACGCAGTTTTCAGTTATTTATCCAAGTCTGAGGCCGACACGGTTCATTTGGGACAGCTCTTGGCTTCGGTGGCCCAAAAAGGCGATATTTTCGCGCTTTTCGGCACGCTCGGTATGGGCAAAAGCGTTTTATCGCGCGCTTTTGTGCAAAAGTTCCTTGGCGATGTAGAGGTTCCGAGCCCGACTTTCACGCTTCTGCAGACCTATGAAGCGCCGGATTATGACATTTATCACTTTGATTTGTACCGCCTCAAAAATCCGGATGAGATTTTTGAACTGGGCATGGAAGAAGCCATGTATGAGGGCGTCTGCCTGATTGAATGGCCGGAAAAAATGGGCGGCTATCTTCCCAAGCGCGCCGTCACGGTCAAGATTACGCCTTATGAAGATGGCAGCCGTCTTTTTGAGTTCTTCGCTTCAGACAGCGAACGGGCGCAGCGTCTTTCTTCTTTAAGCGGAAAATAACATGAAAAATATCCATGCTTCCTGTATTTCTTATCTCAACAAAGGGATTTTAATCCGCGGCAAATCCGGCCTCGGAAAATCGGATTTATGCCTGCGCCTGATTATGGAC
>URWU01000144.1 GCA_900551585.1 uncultured Alphaproteobacteria bacterium
ATAATATGGGAATTGTTAAAATTTAGTCTATTCTGCTCATACTATAAAAAAGTCCGAGAATGCTATAACAATAGCATAGTTTTGAAATACATCAAATCGGACTGAGTGGGAGGCTTAGTTTATAAAGCAAAAAAGCACCTTAAAAGGTGCTTTTTGATAAATGGTGCCGCAGGCTTCGAAGGTGCGGGCGCCTGCGGCAGGGCGTATCTTTCGCTCATCGCTCAAGACCTCGTCGCTAATGCTCCTCGTCCTGCACCGTTTGACAAATTGCCAACCGGCTCCGTCAGACTTGCTTCGCAACTCCGTTCTTCCACGATAACCATTAAAAAAAGCCTCCCTAAAGGAGGCCTTTTTTAATGGTGCCGCTGGCAAGAATCGGACTTGCGACCCCGTCATTACCAATGACGTGCTCTACCACTGAGCTACAGCGGCGACAACTGAGAGTGAACATACATAGTCTTCACATAAAAATCAAGCACAATTTTTCATTTTGTTAATTTTTTTTATTTTTAGCAGTGCTTTTTTCTCTTTATCTGTATTATATTAACCAATGAATTCTGCTCAACAGCGAAAGAGACTTTTATGGAAAAGAAAAAAACAGAAACAGCGGCCGTTAAAAAACAGCCCAAGCAAGCCGCCGGCAAGAAAATGCCAAAAAAGAAAACCCCGTCTAAGATTAAAAAAACAACAAAAACAGAACGGGCGCTTCCGCACCAAACACCGCTGCCGGCACCGAAAATGCCGGATTCCGTTCCGCAAATTCTGCCGCCGGCACGGACCTGTTCCGAAAAAATACTCTTTCAGGCGGAGCATTATGAGACGCTGCCTTATCACCGCACTTTTCGTGCGCAGGCTTTCTTTTTTATGCTGTTTATTGCCTTAATGACGGTCTTCAATGCGTTTATTCTGTCAGACCGCGAAATCTTTTTTAGCCTGACGATTGTCCTGCCCGTGGCATATTGGGTTTTTCGCAGTTACCGCTGGGCTTATTTGCTGGCCGTCATCTGGTGGAGCTTGGAAAAAGTAACCCAGATTTTTTATGCCGAACATGACACAACCTTAATCAGCGCCGTTTTATGGTGGGGAATTGGTTTCTGGCTGTTCTTCCGCGCGTTTCAGGTGGAAAATATTCGTTGCAAAAAAATAAAAGCTGCCGGTGAAAAATGCCGAAAATGGCCGGTTGTCCGCGATATTTTATTGGGTATTTTAATCTTCATTTTAACCTTTGCCGGATTAATGATAACGCTGGACTTATGACTATAGTTATATATTAAAACCGTTCCATTTATGATATATTAACCTAAGATAATATAGTCTGATAGATGTGTGTGGTGATTAACATAGTTAGTATTTGAGAGGTCTTATCATGAAAAAATTTCTGGCAGTAGCTTTCACTCTTTTGTTTCTGACCGGTTGTTTTGAACCACAGGGACTTGTCGGCAGCGAGTATACGCTTGTTTATAATAGTGAACAGTTCTACCCGATTTCTATCGGCTTCCGGAAAGATGAAAGCTTTTACAGCAATACCATCAACAAAATCCAAGGGATTTATAATCTCAACGGCGATAAGCTGACAATGCAGGTGACAGACAAGACAAACCTTGTTCCTGACATCCAGTTTGTGGCCATTGAAGATAATTTTTTGCGAACTCTTCCGAAAGTTGTCAGCTATAACCTGACAGAAGACGGAATGCAACTGCGGACGTATGATAACCAGATTTTGACCTTCCGTCGCGCCGGCCGTGCAATGTAAACGTAAAAAATTCTAAAATAAAAGCCCTCAATTTGAGGGCTTTTTCTTATCTGCCGAAGACGGCGTCTTTAAGGCGTTTCAGCGTTGCCTGAGCAACGGGGCGCGCTTTGGCTGCACCTTCCTGAAGCATGGTTTCGACTTCATCAAAATGGTCCATATAGTAGTTATATTTATCTCTGGCTTCGGAAACTTCACGGATAACCGCGTCCAGAAGCATGTTTTTGATATGTCCGTAGCCGAGCTTGCCTTGGCGCAAACCGTCGCCCATCTCTTGCAGCTGGGCAGGAGTGGCAATAGATTTATAAATTTCATAAACCAGAATCTCATCGGGATTCTTCGGCTCTTCCATCGGACGTGAGTCGGTTTTAATTGAGAATACGGCTTTTTTGATTTCTTTGTCTTCAGCAAACAGCGGAATAACATTGCCGTAAGACTTGCTCATTTTGCGGCCGTCGATTCCCGGAACAACCGCCACATTTTCTTCAACATGATAACCGGGCTGTTTCAAAAGCTGTTTGCCGTAATGGGCATTAATGGCACCGGCAATATCGCGGGCAATTTCCACATGTTGTACCTGATCTTTACCGACCGGAACAATATCAGTGTCATAGCTCAAAATATCTGCCGCCATCAGAGTCGGATAGGTATAAAGTCCCATATTAATACCGTCATCATCAGGTTTGCCGGCCTCGCGGTTCTTGTCGACCGAAGCCTTGTAGGCATGAGCTTTGTTCATAAAGCCTTTGGGGGTATAAGCATATAAGATGGTCGTGATTTCCGGAATCTCGGGGATATCTGACTGGCGGTAGAAAATTGATTTTTTGGGGTCTAAACCAAATGCAAGATAGATACAGGCAATCTCTTTGAGCTTCTGCGCCAAAACGGCCGGATCCTTCTCGGCATTAATCGCATGATAATCGGCAATAAACATATAATGCTGACCGCCGCTGTCAACGGCATCTTGGCCGAGGCGGATAGCCGGCTTGATGGCGCCGAGATAGTTGCCGATATGCGGTGTTCCGGTCGGTTTGACACCGGTTAAAATCGTTTTTCCTTCAAACATTTTTCATTTCCTCAGATTTTTTCATTTTCCTAAGAAATTAATCTAAAGCGAGGTTAAAATCAATCAAAAACCCTGCTTAATCTCTCTATTTTTACGATTAAGCTGTTTTTCGAAATTTTGTCTATTGAATGAGCTTCAATTTTATGATATATTATAACTCACAAACGTATTATTAAGGCTTATAGATATGCAAAACGGTTTATTCCGTGCTTTCTTGATACTTGGTAAGACGTTTTCTTTGCGATTTACATACAAACAAAAAAACAATAAAAACTAAGCGATTATGAGAACAGAGAATTTCTACAACAGTACCCTGAACGCGATTACAAACTTGGTCAATAACAACTTCAAAGCCGTGTTTGATACTCATTCGTCAATAGAAATCGAATTAGATTTAGAAGACGATATCCGTGATTTTATCAACTATGCCGCAGAGAACAAAATGCCTATAGGCGTCATCTTAGGCGAGCAGGCACTGAAAGTTTTGTCTTCTTCCGAGTTTATCCGTGAGGATATCGACCGCCAGTTTGATATATCGGATGATGAAGATTCAAACTTACCGTCTTGTTGCTTTGGCTGTGATGGTTGTTTTTGTCTTCTTAACCGATTAGACTGTCTAAAAGGTTATAATCAAACTCAGGCAAGACAACGTGCCGCAGAAGAGGTTGAGGAAAGAGCTTGGGAAATGCAATTTTATGATTTGTAATCTTTCCAAGTCTAAATAATGAAAAAGTCCGTTGATACCTTTGGGTATTCAACGGCTTTTTGTTTTTAAATGTCAAATTTCTGTTGTTTTTATTTCAAAAATTGCTATTCTCACTACTTGTTGAAAATCAATAAAACTAAACAAAAACAAATTTTAGGACAGATAAGATGTTGGACATTAAATATATCGTTGAAAATCCCGAGGTAATTAAAGACGGCCTGGCTAAAAAAGGCTACAGCAAAGATGTTATTGACATTGATGCACTGATTTCACTTTACAAAGATATTAATAAATTAAAAACCTCATCACAGTCCCTGTCCGAAGAAAAAAACAAACTCAGCAACTCGATTAAATCTGCTTCCAATGAAGAACGCCCTGCTATCATTGCCAAAAGCAAGCAGCTTGGCGAAGACCTGAAAGTCGAGCAGGAAAAACTGGCGGCCGAGCAGGCAAAATTTGATGAGATTATGCTGCGTATGCCGAATATGCCGAGCGCTGAAAGCCCGGTCGGCAAGGACGATTCTGAAAACGTTGTCCGCCGCAAAGTCGGCGAACCGACCAAATTTGCCTTTGAACCCAAAGACCATATTGAGTTGATGGATATTAACGACTGGTCGGAAATGGAAAGAATTGCCAAAGTTTCCGGTTCCCGGACTTATGCGATTAAGAACGATTTGGCCAAATTGGAACTGGCTATTCATATGATGGTCTTGGACAAACTGCGCAGCCATGGTTTTACCGTGATTACCGTTCCGTCGATTTCCAAGGAAAGACCACTATACGGCCAGGGCTATCTGCCTTTCTCCCGTGATGAAATTTACTATATGCCTGCTGATGACATTTATCTGTCGGGTACTGCCGAGTTGATTTTGAACTCATTGCGCGCTGATGAAATTTTGAATGAAAACGAACTGCCGATTTTATATGCCGGTTTTTCTCCCTGCTTCCGCCGCGAAGCCGGAGCTGCCGGAAAAGACACCCGCGGTTTGGTTCGCGTTCACCAGTTTATGAAAACCGAGCAGTTTGTCATTTGCAAAAATGACATTGCCGAAAGTGAAAAATGGCACCAGAAACTGCTGGCCATTTCTGAAGAAGTTTTACAGGATTTGGAACTGCCTTATCAGG
>URWU01000145.1 GCA_900551585.1 uncultured Alphaproteobacteria bacterium
GGGCTCGGAGATGTGTATAAGAGACAGTCTTCAAACAAAGGCTCCATCTTTTTGCGGCTGGCTTTGCGCAATTCCTCGGCCTTGGTTTTCTGTTCATCGCTCAAGCCCAAATCCTCGGCAAATTTTTCAGCCATTTTTTTGTGCATTTCATCTCTGAACTTCGGATCCGGACGCATTTTACCGTCCTTGCCCGGGCGTTTCATCATATGTCCCGGCGGCGGTGGCGGCGGCAAAAGTCCGTCTTCAAACGGTGGTGGCGGCGGCAGCATTTCTTTCTCGGCAGCCACACCTTCTCCGGCAGAAAACAGCACGCCGGCAGCACATAATACGGTTAAGAAATTTCTATTCATCTTTATTCTCCTTTAAGAATTTAAGCTTCTCGCTTAAGATTTTTCGGGCGTTAAACAATCTCGATTTTACAGTGCCGATTGGCAGGCCGGTTTTTTTGGCAATCTCATCATAACTGAGCTCCTCAAACTCAAACCAAATCACAATCTGGCGCATTTTTCGCGGCAAATCGTCAACCGCTTTCAAAATAATTTTCTGCCGGGCTTTGGCGTCAACAACCTCTTCCTGACGGCCGCCAACCCTGACATTGTCTAAAATTTCTTCGCTGTTGACCTGCCTGGTTTCCATTTTATATTGGCGCGATTTGAAATAATCGCGGCAGACATTGGCGGTCAACGCACCCAGCCATTGGCTGAATTTGCCCTCCTCTTTATATTGGTTGAGGTTCTTCCAGGTCTTAATATAAACCTCCTGCTCAATATCTTCATTATACGAGCCGGTCAGTTTTTTGATAATAGCCTTAATACGGCTCTTGTTCTCGGTAATAATTTCTTTCATCAGCCGACCATCAACAAGCCGTAGTCATCAGTCGGCAAGCCCATTTCTTCAATAACGGAATTATTCTCGCTGACAGAAACTTCGCTGCCTATAAAGTAATAGTCTAAAGGATTAAGCGTGGTTTCATTTCTCGGATAAAAGCTGCCAATCATCACAACGCAGACTAACATCGCCAGCCCGGCTTTAATCCGGTTGTTGCGGCGCTTGCGGGCAAAATACAGCGGTTTGGCCTCTTTCAGCAATTTTGAAATTTCATCTTCCATTTTTACCTCCCTTACCCCAACTATAACGCAGCAACTTTTTCAAAAGTTCATTATTTTTTATAATAAATTTTGCCGAACCAGATTTCCTTTGCCGCAATTGCCGATATCTTCAAATTTTCTGAGCTTATCAAAGATTTGAGCAACTTCATGCGATTGATATTTTTTATAGCAAAAATCTGCCCGATAAAAATCGGCTTTGACAGATTTTGCTTCCTCTGCCGCGCAATAAGGCTTATCGGCAAAAAGCATAATCTGGCAATCTTTTGACAAAGCCTGATACTTTTGGCCGTCACGGTTCAGATTAATCCATTTTTCACCGCGAACGCAATCCTTGCACGCGTTGCTGCGAATGCAATCGGCGCTCGTAAACAAAGGCACATCCTGATAAACGGTCATGGTCACGGGCAGACTGCTTCTCTCGGCCAAAACCTGCATATTTTTCAAATCATCTTCAAGAGCCAGCGTTACCCGGGCGGCTTTCATCACCTGCGCCTGAGCAATCGCCTGCGTATTCAGCATATAAAGCGGCGCATCAAAGCTCAAATCAATCCCGTTTTCCGGCAGAACTTCCAAACCCCAGTAATTGCCGATTTCCCATTTGCGATACCCCTGCCCGATAAGACTGTTAATCAACGGCACAAATTTTGCCGGACGGCGGCACACGGCAGGCAGAGCCAGACGCAGTTTGTTTTTGGGTAATAGTTTTGCCAAATCAGGCTTGCTGTCCGGACTCAAAAGCCAGATGATTTCCGAAACATCGCCAAAGTTAAGATTATCAAGATTATCCAAATCATCGGTTTTAATAACCCATTGCTGACAAACTTTTTCTCTCACAGATGAAATTTGCGGCAGTTTACCGTGCTTATCCTCAATCACAATCTGCTCATAAAGGGAGCGGCGCAAATCATTAAGCATGGAAACAGGCACAAATAACTTATCGGGGTTATCAATTTTGAGTTCTGCCAGACTAAAATTTGTCTCGCCTGTTTTAGCAAAAGCGGTCTCAATCGCGGTTTTGACTTTTTCCGGATTATTCGCCGCTTCAAACTTACCGCAAACTTCAGCCTGGGCAGCTCCGCAAACAGCCAAAACTTTATCAGCCGCCACCTTAACGGCAACAGAAACACCGTCACGGCGCTTAAATTCTCCCGGTTTGGGTTTATTGTAAGGATAAGCCCCCTTAACCTCGGAAGAAGACGCTAAGTAAATATTCTGCCCCTTGCTTAAAGACGGCGCTTTCGGCGGCAGAGAAATCTCCACCACATCTCCGGCTTTGGCCTCAAAAGTATTTTTGCCGTTCACTTTCAAAAACTGCAAAGAAAAGCCGAACGGCTTTTCATCGCCTTCAACATCAATCTGAATACCGTCATAGCGGGCAATTTTGTGTTTGGTTTTAAAAATCAGTTTATTTTTATTAAGCTGTTCTGCTTTACCGATAAGCAAACCGCGGTGGCCGACAAAATCACGATCGATTACATCTTTGTTTTTGCCTTTGAAATGAAAATCAGTCCATGGTCTTGAAAAAATCTGCCGGATATTTTCTTCCCTGATTTCATCAGCACCTTTGCCGTCCAAAATCCGCCGGTAATAATCCGTCACGGCAGCCACATACAAAGCTGTTTTTTTGCGTCCCTCAATCTTCAATGAAGTCACCGGCATATTGAGGATTTCTTTCTGCAAAGCCATATCCTTCATGGAAAAATAGTGCTTTTTGCCTTCCTCTCCGTCAAACGCGGCTCGGCAAGGATATAAACATTTTCCCCTATTGGCGCTCTTGCCGCTTTCCAAAGACGAAAACATACATAATCCGCTGTAAGAATAACATAAGGCACCGTGAATAAACGCCTCGGTTTCCAGCCCGGGAATGGCGGCAATTTCCTTAATCTCGGACAAATGCAGTTCTCGAGCCAAAACCACGCGGCTGAAACCGGCTTTTTGCAAAGCCAAAGCCCCTTCTTTGTTGTGGACGGCCATTTGCGTACTGGCATGCATTTCCAATTCCGGATATTGCTCGCGCACAATTCTTGCCACACCCAAATCCTGAATAATCACAGCATCAACCTGATACTTTGAACACAAATCCAAAGTTTTAAGCAAATCAGGCA
This sequence comes from uncultured Alphaproteobacteria bacterium, assembly GCA_900551585.1. Lineage (GTDB taxonomy): Bacteria > Pseudomonadota > Alphaproteobacteria > RF32 > CAG-239 > CAJLXD01. Next base: position 3,215 of record URWU01000145.1, read on the forward strand.
GCTCATTTTCCTGAACCAGCGTATTGATAGCCACAAACACTTTTCTGTTAAGGCTGTGCGCAAAGGCCGTAAATTCGTTCAAAGCCGCTTCATTAAAGTTAGCTGCGGTTGCTCTTGCCGAAAACTGCTGCAAGCCCAAATAAACAGCGTCAGCTCCGTAATAGAGAGCTGCATATCCGGCTTCAATATCTCCGGCCGGCGCCAAAAGTTCTTTTGTCATCATCTTCCTCGGTTTTATCTCGATAAGTTGTCCAGCAAGGTCTGCTGAACTTTCATTCCGTCAGTTACGTTAAAATTTTTAAGGCTCTTAACTTCTTTTTCCGCCTGCTGGCAATAACTCAAATCTTTTCCGGCCATTTTATAAGTCTCGTTGACAAACTTAAACAACTTATCACGCGCCGGAGCTGAAAGCTGAATATCGCCCTTAAAATCTTCTTCATCAAGCCCCAGACCTTCTTTAAGTCCTAATTCTGCTTTCAAAACTGCGTTAACCTCATTAATCTCGGCCATTTCTCCATCAGCAATTTTGAGCTGCTTTTTACCGATTTTGACCGAAGATTTTGCAAAACCGGACAGTTTTTTGCCGATTTTTTTCATTTCTTTAACACAGGCCTTTTCGCCTTCAGCTAGGTTGATATCATCATAACCGTCAGCAACATCTTCCATTTTCAAACCCAAATCGCCCAGCTTGTTCGCCCGGCATTCCATACCGATAGACAGACGTTCCAAGCGCAAATCCAAAGCGCTGTTAATCATCTTCAGCAGATTTTCGTCATTTTGACGCATATCCGCCACTTTCGGAGATAGGCAGTCTTCGCGGTATTTCTGACATTCCTGTAAATAATCATCAATTTCGCTTTCCATATGTTCGGCGGTATAAAGATCAGGCTGAGAAGACACTCCGAGAAAATTCGGCGCTGTGTTCTGTTCATAAGGCAATGAGAAATATTGTTGTTTTTTCTGCCCGATAATTGTCACTTCCGGCAGCATATGACCGCCGCTCTGAGCCTTATTCTCCTGCGACAGCTCTCTGAGACCGGCATTTAATGTCTCAATTCTGTCCGCAGCTTCATGATGGATCTGGTTTATCTGGCGGGTTTGCGGCGGAAGACTATCACCAGCCGCCGGCTTTGAAACACCGGCTCCGCGCAGCTCCATAATTTTCTTAAACCTCTCGGCACTGAAAGCTTCCGGCATATCCCCTCCTGTATAAAGTTATTTTTTAGTCATCATAACTTATAATCTTAATAATTAAAACCTAAAATTTCTTAAACTTTTAGGCTGATAAAACCATTAAACTATAGAATTTTAATCGTTTCATGATTAAACTGTCTCTTATACACATCTGACGCTGCCGACGACTAGTCGA
>URWU01000146.1 GCA_900551585.1 uncultured Alphaproteobacteria bacterium
CAGCGTCAGATGTGTATAAGAGACAGTATCAAAAGAGATATAGCTGAAAGGTAGAAAATCAGTAAGAAAGAAAATTCTTTAGATGAATTATCCTATTACGCCAGCCTCTCTGTCTAGAGCTGTTTTAAACAGCTGTAAATCAACACCATATAATTTTGTACATAGTCGTTTTCCTTTATATCGGCCATTATTTAAAATACTCTCATATTTATGATCCATTTCTACAACTAAAGATACAAGATTTCCATCCTCATCTATAATTGGAGCTCCGCTACAGCCTGCAATTTCTTCAGATTCTCTATTTTCTGATAATTCAAATTCTAGCATTCCTCTTGTTTTCTTAATATATTTAATGTCAGGAAAAAGAGAAGGAGTTACCCTATGAATAGGAACATCGATTCCATCGACAAAATCTAATTTTTCAGCATCTTCATAAGGCTTGGTATTTCCAAAAAATATATATCTTTTATTTTTATCAGGTAAGCTTTCTAAATCATCCTCTAATGAGATGAGAGGTATTGAACAAAATTCTAGGCCAGTAAAGAGTTCAATGTGACAAGGAACAAAGTCCATTTTCCGATAAACAAAATCAACTCGTTTTGCACCTAAAGAGGGTAGTGTTTCTTCACTATTTTCTAATTGCAAATGTTCAAAGACTTTGGGAGATGGATTTTCAAATAATAGGAATCTGTTCATTTCACACAAAGGAGGAAGATATTGCATTTTAGCATTTATTTTGCCAGTCGTATTATTTATTTCACATCCAATCAAAATATTCCAGTCACCTATATCGCGATTTTCATAAATATGCCGGACTGTTAAAAAGAAGGATAAACCTTTATAAATTAAAAAGCACCCACTAGCTATATCTATAGGTTTTTTTTGAGGATTTACTTTCCTTAATGGGATGCTTGACCTTATGGCCTTGTCGATAATATCCAAATATTCACTCCTTCTTACATTATAAAATCAGCCATTTACTACAGTTGGCTGTTGTTACCTCTCACGCATACTTTCATTTAAATATTTCATCACCGGAGAGAGGAGATATTCAATCACGCGGCGCTTTCCTGTTTTAATTTCCGCCGTCACGCCCATTCCGGGTTTAAGCTGCACAATCTGTCCATCAGCCTTGATTTTATTGTCGAGAAGAGTCAGACGGGAAGCATAAACCAAGCCGAGTTTTTCATCTTGTATGGCATCTCCGGAGATATTGCGGACTGTGCCTTTTATTGTGCCATATTTGGTAAACGGAAAACTGTCAATTTTGATTTCTACTTCTTGTTCTGGTTTTACAAAGCCGATATCTTTGTTCAAAATCATGACATCTGCTTCAAGTTTATAATCTTCCGGCACAATATTCATAATTGGCTTCGCAGTTTCAACCACACCACCTTTGGTGTGATAAACCAGTTGCTGCACGTAACCTGAAAGAGGTGCCTTGACAACGGTTCTTTTTAGAGCCTCTTCATATTTAATCAATTCCTGTTGATAAGAAGCCAATTTTTCACGTGCTTCAGTCAGCTCTGTCATCAGATTTTTATCAAATTCAGCCAGATATTGGCGTAGTTCTTTTTTGAGATACTCGATGTTTTCCTCTGTTTCGGCCATTTTTTTAGCCTGAACATTACGTTGTTCCTGCAGATTTGTCAGTTCTTCTTCCTGCTCAAGGAACGTTAGACGTGCCAAAAGTTTTTCATCAACAAGGATTTTCTTCTTTTCAATACGTTCCTCAACACTTGGCAATAGCTTTTCAATTCGCGTTAAATCGGCTTGAATCGTGTCTTTTTCTTTGCGGGCTTTACTGATTTGTCCTTGCAAAACTTCAATTTTTGCCGCTTTTTCGGTCATCTGGCTTTTTAGCAAATCACTATGCATTTTAATCAGATACTCATCAATCTCCTCATTATAAGCAAAATTCTCTTCCGGATTATCCGTCAACAAGGCTTTAAGACGTGCAACGGCAATCTCCAAAGCTTCTTTTTCGTTTTGAATGCGGCTGATATTAGCCAAAACTTCTGTTTGATTAAACTTAATGAGCTCATCACCCTCTTTGACATATTGCCCTTCCGTTACATAAATTTCTTCAATCTCGCTGTCAGTAAGGGTTTGTATGGTTTTAATATTTGAAGCAGGAATAAGCTTGCCCTGAGACGTGGCGATAATGTCGACCTGACCGAATATTGACCAAACAATCAGAACGGTAAACATCTGAATAATCACATAAGTCAGCAGACGGGCAGCGTGAGACGGCGGCATTTCCGTCACTTCCAACACAGCGGGCAGAAACTCTTTCTCATGCTCGTTCATGCCTTTAATCTTGCTGTCTGCAGTTGCTTTTTCCTGCAAGAGAGCCAGCTTGGCAATTTCCCAATATCGTTTGATTTCATTCCACATAGTTTACTCCGCCGCCAATTCAGAGGGAACAATCGGAGCCGTCTGGCTGTTCCACAAATAAGCATAACGTCCGCCGCGATGCAGCAGTTCTTCATGCGTACCTGTTTCGGAAATTTCGCCTTTTTCAATCGTGATAATCTGGTCACATTCCCGAACCGTCGACAGGCGGTGCGCAATCATAAACACCGTGCGCCCTTGACAGATAGAAGCCATATTCTGCTGAATAATCCGCTCGGATTCATAGTCAAGTGCCGAGGTGGCCTCATCAAAAATCAAAATCCGCGGATTGTTAACCAAAGCTCGTGCAATGGCAATGCGCTGCCGTTGTCCACCGGAAAGAGAAGAGCCGCGTTCTTCAATAATGGTATCGTATCCGTCTGCCAACTCGGTAATAAACTCATGCGCACCGGCCAGTTTGGCAGCGGCAATAATTTTATCCATAGATATTGACGGATTAGTGAGGGCAATATTCTCGCGGACACTCTTATTGAACAGATAGTTTTCCTGCAAAACAACACCGATTTGGCGGCGCAACCATGCTGTGTCTACTGTCGAAATATCAATCCCGTCAATCAGCACTTTGCCGCTTTCCGGAACATAAAGCCGCTGAATCAGTTTGGTCACGGTTGATTTTCCCGAGCCGCTGGGGCCGACAAAACCGATTTTCTGCCCGGCACTTACTTTGAAACTCATTTTTTTGAGGATTTCCGAGCCATTGGGAATATAGCGAAAAGTAATATCTTTGAATTCAACGTCACCCTTAATCTCCGGCATGGATCCTTTGGAAAGAGTTGCCGTATTTTCTGCCGGATTGTTAAGAATATCAGAGAGTTTTTCAATCGAAATTTTTGCCTGCTGAAAATTTTGCCACAGCTGCGCCAAGCGCAAAATCGGCTGGGTAACGCGGCTGGATAACATATTAAAAGCAATCAGCTGGCCGACCGAAAGCTCACCTTTCATAACCAAACTTGCCCCAATCCACAAAGTCAGAGCCATCGTGATTTTTTGAACCATCTGCACGAGCTGTCCGGCGACATTATTGATATGCTGCGCCCGAAAGGAAGAACTGACATAAGCCGCCAATTGTTGTTCCCATCGCCGCTGCATTTGCGGTTCAACCGCCAAAGACTTGACCGTTTCCACGCCGGAAACGGCTTCCACCAAAAAGCACTGGTTCTCGGCACCGCGGCGAAAACGCTCATCAATCCGGCTTCGCAAAATCGGCGTAAAAAACAACGAAAGAACCACATAAAAAGGAATAGAAAGCAAAACCAGCAAAGTGAGCACTTTAGAATAAAAGAACATCACCGTAAAAAAGACAATTGTAAAGAAAAAGTCAATAATCAGAGTGAGAGTAGAACCGGTCAGAAAATTGCGGATGTTTTCCAGCTCGTGGACACGGGCAACAGTATCTCCCACCCTGCGGACTCCGAAATATGATAGCGGCAGTCGGATAAGATGCTTAAATAAGCTTGCTCCCAGCTCAACGTCAACGCGGGTCGTGGTATGAGAGAAAGTATAAGTCCTGAGACCGCCAAGTATTGTCTCAAAAATCCCGATACAAATCAACGCAATCATCAAAACATCAAGACTTGACAAACCTCGGTTGAGCAACACCTTGTCAATCACCACCTGAAACAGGAGCGGCGAAACGAGTGCAAACAACTGCAAAAAGAAAGAAGCCAGAATAACTTCGCCAAACAGGCGCCGATATTTAACCAATGCTGGAATAAACCATGACACGTCAAATTTTCTGTTTTTACCGTTAATAAACTCGCGGCAGGTCATCATCAAGAGCCTGCCGTTCCATATTTCCAAAAATTCTACTTTGTTCAAAACCTGCGGACGATTTCCCGCTGCCGGATTCTGAACCAGCACTTTATCTTCCGCCACTTTACCGACAATAAAATATGCACCGCCTTTGCTTTGGGCTATTGCCGGCAGGTTTGTCTTGTTCAGGCGTTCCCAGGTTGTTTCAACAAAACGGGCTTTGAAAGAAAATTCTTTTGCCAACTGCAAAAGCTCACATTCCTCAAAATTTGAATTTTGCCGGTCATATTTATGCTTGATTTGGTCAAGAGAAATTGGTTTTTCAAAAAAATTGGCCATGATAGCAAAGCAGGCCTGTCTCTTATACACATCTCCGAGCCCACGAGACG
>URWU01000147.1 GCA_900551585.1 uncultured Alphaproteobacteria bacterium
GGTTAATACCGGCAGCGGGGTTGACCAGCTTTCGTATTGAGCCACAAGGAACAAATAGCCGAAAGTGATGGCCAGAGCCAGCAGATAGCCGATTTGGCCCTGGTTGGCTTTTTCCTGATAACTCATGCCTGACCAGTCATAGCTGAAACCTGCAGGTAAAGTTTTGGACAATTGTTCCAGAGCAGCCATTGCCTGACCGGTACTGACAGCCGGGCTTTGAACCGCGGTAATACCGGCACTCGGGTATTGGTTATAGCGGGTAACCACGCGCGGCGACAAAATCTTGGTCAGTTTGACCAGAGAGCCGAGCGGAACCATTTTGCCGGTGTTGCTCTGAACATAAAGCTTGTTGATGCTTTCAATATCTTTACGATAGGTCCAGTCAGACTGAATGACAACCTTGTTAACCTGAGTTCCGAAGTTGACATCGTTGATGTAGCTTGAACCGAGGTAGTTTTGCAAGACGGCAAAGATGTTGCCGACCGGAACCTGCATTGCTTCGGCTTTTTCACGGTCAATATCAACATAGATATTAGGCGTTTTAGCCGTGTAGGTGGAATAAGCATACATGATTTCCGGCGCCTGATTGATTTTGGCCAGCATACCTTGCAGGGTGGCGTCAATCTTTTGCGGATTGTCGGTATCCAGAGACTGCAAACGATAATCCATACCACCGGAAGCGCCTAGGCCGGGAATAGCCGGCAGTTCGAAAATCTGGATATCTGCATCGGGCAGGCCGATTAATTTGGCGCGGATACGGTTCATGATATTGGTTGAATAAAGTTCCTTATCCTCACGCATATCCCAAGGGTCAAGAATGATAATCGACATGGCAACGTTTTCACCGGTACCGCCAATCATTGAGGTACCGATAACGTTCATGACGCTGTTGACGCCTTTTTCGTTTTTAATCAGCGGATAAATCTTATTGACGAATTTGTGGGTTCTCTCGCGGGAAGCACCTTCCGGGAGCTGGATGTTCATCATCATCACGCCTTGGTCTTCATTGGGAATGAAAGATGTCTGGCTGATTTTTAAGAAACCGTAGTTACCAAGAATCAGTAAACCGAGCAGAACGGCAATGACGCCGACTTTACGGCCGATGAGGGCAACAACACCGGTGTAGCGGTCGCGGATTTTGTTCAGATTTTGGTTAAACCAGAACAGCGGTCCGCTTTGGAAGGGTTTTAACGGTTTGAGCAAAGTTGCGCATAATGCCGGAGACAAAGTCAGCGCATTAATGGACGAGAATACGACGGCGGTCGAAATAGCAACAGCAAACTGCTGATAAATTCGGCCGGTAATACCGCCCATGAAGCCGACCGGAACGAAAATGGCGAGCAGCACCAAAGTCGTGGCGACAACCGCGCCGGAGACTTGTTCCATGGCTTTAATTGTTGCTTCTTTCGGGGAAAGGCCTTCATCTTCCATCAGATACAAAACACGTTCCACGACCACGATAGCGTCATCCACCACCAGACCGATGGCCAGCACCAGTCCGAACAGCGTCAACATGTTGATACTGTATCCCAAAGCCAGCATGACGGCGAAAGTGGCGAATAATGAAACCGGAATCGTCAGAGACGGAACCAAAGTCGCACGCCAGTCCTGCAGGAACAGGTAGCAAACGCCGATAACCAGAATAAAGGTCAAAATCAAAGTATAGACAACTTCGTCGATAGAAGCCTGAATATATTTGGTGGCGTCATAGCCGATGAGATAGGTTAAGTCTTCAGGGAAGAAAGTTGACAAACGTTTCAGTTCGGCTTTAACAAGCTCCATGGTATCCAGAGCATTAGCACCGGACAGCAGGTTCATGGCAATAGAGACTGACGGAGCGGCGTTAAATTCAGAGGTAATGCCGTAGCTTTCTTCACCGACTTCAACTTTGGCGACATCTTTTAAGTAGACCAAACCACCTTGCTCAGCCGTGCGGACGATGATGTTTTTGAAGTCTTCAACCTCGTTTAAGCGTCCGTCCGTCTGCAAAGCATAAACCATCTGCTGGTTGCCGTCGCCGGGCATGGCGCCGACTTTACCGAGAGAGGGCTGATAGTTTTGGCTCTCAATGGCTGCTTTGATTGTTTCAACCGGCAGATTTAAGGCGGCGATTTTATCGGCATTGAGCCAAACACGCATGGAAAGTTTTGAAGCATAAACGTTAACTTCACCAACACCGTTGACACGGGACAGGTTGTTTTTGATGTTGTTTTCAACATAGTTACTGATGTCGAGGGTGCTGAAAGTTCCTTTCGGTGAGCGAATGGTGATAAAACCGAGCATATCCGAAGAACGGCGTTTAACGCTCAGACCCTGACGGGTAACGTCGGTCGGCAGCTTGGGTGTTGCCTGCTGGATACGGTTTTGTACTTTAACCTGAGCCATATCGGGATCGACGCCGACTTTGAAAGTGACGGTCAGAGAATAGCGCGAATCTTCGGAAGAAGAGTTCATGTAAAGCATGTCTTCAACACCGTTGATTTCTTCTTCCAGCGGAATACCGACCGTTTTAGCAATAACTTCGGCACTGGCGCCGGGGTATGAAGCCGAAACCACAACCTCGGGAGGCGTAATTTCAGGATATAAAGAAATCGGCAGAGAAAAGACGGCGATGGCACCGGCCAAAGTCAGCACGATGGAAATTACCATCGCAAAGCGCGGTCTTTCAATAAAAATTCTTGAGAACATGGACTATTTTGCCTCCTGGGTATCTGTTACCAGCTGAGCTTTAACAGTCTGGCCGTTGCGGACTTTCTGCAGGCCCTGAATGATGACTCTGTCTTCTTTATCCAAGCCGTCGAGGACGACTTGAGAATCGCCGATGACATCACCCAAAACAACGCGTTTTTGTTCGGCAACGCCTTCGCTGTTGACGGTGACGACATAGTTGCCGTGTTCGTCTTGAGCCAAAGCATTTTGCGGAACCAGAATAGCCATCTGCGGTTCTTTGTTGCCGACGCGGATATCAACATAGTTGCCGGGAACCAGCAAGCCTTCGTCATTGCTATATTCGGCATAAATGGTGATGGTTGCTGTTTCAGAATCGATTTCGTTGTCGCTGAAACGGGATTTTAAGTGGTTGACGATAATCTGTCCGTTCGGCAGAACGATTTCTGTTTGAAGCGGTTGTTCATTCTGGCGGGTGATTTTGGCGTCCAGCATATCTTTATCCGTTACCTGAAAAGCAACACGTATCGGGTTGGTCTGCACGATGCGGGCCAGATCCTGAGTGGTGGAGTTGACGTAGTTGCCTTCTGTGACTTTTGCTTTGCCGATATAACCGGTAATCGGTGCTTTGATTTCGGTATAATCCATATCGATTTTTGCCAGTTCCAGATTAGCCTGAGCCTGGGCAACGGCAGCTTTGGCCTGCAGGTAATTACTCTCGGAGGTATCGAGAGTGGCCTTGGAAGCATAGTTTTCCTTGCTCAGGGATTTTTGGCGTTTGTAGTCTCTTTCAGCGCGGACAAGGCTGGCTTTGGCGCTGTCGAGTTCGGCCTGGCGGAGTTCGACATTGGCCAGATAGCGTTTCTGCTCAATGACAAAGAGGATATCTCCTTCATTGACGAGACTGCCTTCCTGAAACAGGACTTTTTCGACGTAACCGGTAATCTGCGGTTTGAGATTGACGCTTTTAATCGGTTCAACATGGCCGATATAGCCCTTTTTCGGAGCAATATTAGTCTGTTTTACCTGTTTGGTCAGGACATATGGCGTTCCGCCGCCCATGGCAGCCATGTTAGGCATTTGCGGCGTGAGACGGGCTTTTAAATACCAGCCGGCGGCAACGCAAAGTGTTAAAATCAACACTTTTCTAAAGATTGTTCTCTTATTAATTCTGGTGACCTGCATTTTATTTTCCCTCTGTTAAACTACCGATAATGGTGTCAAAACCTTTACTTACAAAAGACATGAAATCCTCAGACGTCTTGTCGGCAATCTCTCTGCCGACGGCTCCTTTCCAGAAGCAGAGGAACATTTCTGAGGCTTCATCAATGTTTGTATCAGGCGCTATTTCTCCACTTTTTTGCAGTAATGTCAATGTTTCTTTTACTCGTCTGAGCGGAAAATCTAATATATCTTCCAGACTTTTACTGACCTTTTTGTAAATGGTTTCCGACCACTCCATCTGATAGAGTGCAAAAAACATAAATTTGCGGAGTTCGGCGCTGTTCCTGATTAACTTGGCATTGTAAAGAAAATATTCTTTTAAATCGTTAAGATTATTGATATCAGGCAAAATTTTGCTGATATGCTCGTTGGTTTTGAGGATTGCTTCCTTGATAATGGCAATCAGCAAATCAGGCTTGTTGCGAAAATGCCAGTAAACAGCGCCTTTGGTTTTGTTTATGCGCTTGGCAATTTCATCAAAAGTGGTTTTGGAATAGCCCTTTTCATAAAATAAATCGAGCGAGCTGTAAATAATTTCATTGCGGGTTTGTTCTGCTTCTTCTTTGGTACGACGTGCCATGTTTATTATAACCTTTAGTTTAAAATATTACATACATTCATGGCTGTATGTCTGTCTCTTATACACATCTGACGCTGCCGAC
>URWU01000148.1 GCA_900551585.1 uncultured Alphaproteobacteria bacterium
ATACAGTTTTACTATATTATAATCACTTGGTTACTAAATTTAAGTTAAGAAGAGAATTTATATGACTGAAGTACTATTTAACGGGCATGCCGGCCGGTTGGAAGGCCGCTATCACCAAAGCGACAAACCCGGTGCGCCGATTGCCCTGATATTGCATCCCCACCCGCAGTATGGCGGAACAATGAATAATAAGGTTGTTTACAGCCTGTTCAGTTGTTTCCAAAATCTGGGATTCTCGGTTTTGCGCTTTAACTTCAGAAGCGTCGGCCGTTCACAAGGCGAGTTTGAAGACGGGCCGGGCGAGTTGTCCGATGCAACCGTTGCTTTGGACTGGCTGCAATCTGTTAACCCGGAAGCACGCCAGTGCTGGATTGCCGGTTATTCTTTTGGTGCCTGGATTGGTTTGCAGCTTTTAATGCGCCGCCCCGATATTAATAATTTTATTGCCGTTTCTCCTCCGGCAAATGAAAAAGATTTTTCTTTCCTGGCGCCTTGTCCGACTTCCGGCCTGATTGTTCAGGGCGGTTCTGATGAAATTGTCAATCCGCCAAGCGTGGCTACTCTGGCCAAGCGTCTTAATACGCAGCGGAATGTTCAGGTTGATTTTGCGCTGATTGAAGAAGCCGACCATATGTATAACAGTCATTTGGTTGACTTATATAAAATTGCCGGCAACTATGTCATTGAGGCCGTTAAGAAAAAAGCGCCGCAGAAAAAGCGCCGCGGCCGTCGTAAAAAGATTGAAATGCAGGAGGACGAGCCGCTCTTGCTCACCGATGATACCAATGAGGATATTGATAACGATTTCGGTGATGATGAAAATGAAGAATAAAACAAAGCCCCTCCGGTGAGGGGCTTTTTTAATGATAAACTGCTCTTTTATTGGTGGTTTTTAAGGTAGTTTAGAATATAGATACGGATAGCGCTTGAAAGATTTTCAAGTTCGCGTTTTGAGTCAATTTCCGTTACTAACTGGTTGATGCTGAGATTTTTTTCTTGTGCGATTTTCTGAAATTCATCCCAAAATTCCTGCTCCAGAGAAATGCTGGTCTGGTGGCGGTTGGCGATGATGACAGAAATCTTTTTCATTTAGTTCTTTTTGCGGAAAGCGTCGATAGAAATTACCGTTGCCGAGCCGGAAACTTTTTTGGCTTCTTTTTCTTCTTCGGCATAAATCGGAGCTGCGTCCAAATCTTTGCTTAAATTTTCTTCGCTTAAATTAAAGCTCAGGCCGAACTTGGCATGAGGATCGGCAAAGTAGGTGATGGCATCAAACGGCACGACCAAAGTTTGCAAAACGCCGCCAAAGCTCAAATCGACCGAAAAGAAAGTCTTTTCAATCAGCAGGTTGGAAAACTGGTGCTGCAAGACGATTGTCATTTCTTCGGGATATTGATTTTTGAGCTGAGCCGAAACCTTGGAATTCGGGTGGTTGGTTTTGAAAGTGATATAGAAATGATGTTCACCCGGCAGACCTTGTCTTTCGGCGATTTTTAAAGCTTCAACGACAACATTTTTCAAGGATTTTTCAATCAGCTTGTCATAATTGATTTCGTTTACAAATTCTTGCATCTCATTTCCTATCACAAAATTAAAAAAGCGGGCCGTTCTGTTGCGAGGTGGCCCAGACCCCACTTTTAACTATCCAAAGTTAAAAGGATTTAATTTGTTGCGACTACAATTAAGCAGCCATTGCAACTGGAGCTACGTTATTATCGTTAGCACTCATTTAAATTTGAACCGATAACGGTGGTATCTCACCGAGCACAGCTTACATATCTTTACTGTATCCTGTCTATCCTGTTTCACCCCCCTAGAAATAAAAGTCTGTATAATGAATATCTAAAGCGATTTTACGCCGTCTCAGAAAATTCATGTACTACCTATGTACGCTAAAATTTTCTTTGCAGCCAGAAATCACTTTATATCTCTCATTCTCCAAACTTTCCACCTTACTAATTGGTGGAGGTGCCGGGTACTGCCCCCGGGTCCAAAATACCTATTTCATACAGCCTCTAGTGCCGTAGCTGATTGCTCAGCTCTTCTAATATAATAAAAGCGAGACAAATTTTCAAGCTATATCTTAGGTTAAATGGAATTGACAAAATTTGTCTATTGTCTTATGGTTAAAGCTCAAAATTTTACAATTATAGTTAACATTAATACAAATATTTATGTACGGAAGACAAACAAAAATCAAAAAGGTCTTGAAAGTTATAACTTTTGAAGACGATGCAAAAGAGTATAAGGCGGTTCTTGTCACTTTGAAGGGAAACCTCCGGGTTGATGAGAAAGACAGCTGGTTTGTTGCTCTTGCCGGAAAAAACGGTATTGATACTTTGGCTGCTGCCGAGGGAAAAAATGTCGATATCAGTTATACTGATAATAATGAAGTGCTGATAGCCAATCGGACCAACAGGTGGATTGAAAGCTATAAACTTTATGAGTGTAAAATAGAAAATTAATAAAAACAGCAATTATGGCAGATGAAAAAAAGACTGGGGGAAACTCCAGTCTTTTTTTGTGTTTTATTCTGATTATGCTAGGCTGGGAATAAGGAGAAAAAACATGACAAAAGTTGCGGTATGGTGCCGGCATGAAGGCGATAATCTGATTGGGACAGGGGCAAAACTGCCGTGGAATATTCCGTCAGATAAACAATTTTTCATAGATTTGGTTAAAGACCAGAATGTGGTTATGGGGCGGTTGACTTATGAAAGCCTGCCTGGAAAAACTCTGCCTGATTGTCAGATTATGGTGCTGACTTCCGACTATGCTTATAAGGTTAGTGATAAAGCCAATCACAGTCTGGTTGAAGATATCCGCGATTTGAAAGATTTTGATGAAGACTTTTATATTGCCGGCGGTGCCAAAACTTATTATGCCTTTATGAGCGGCGGTCCGAAACTGATGCCGGATATTATTGTTGATTGTGTTTATCAGGGAGAGATTAATCCTGAACTTAAAGGTGAAAAAATTGCTATAACGCCTTGTATTGAGATTCTTAATAAGAAGTATTTCAAAATGTTTTCTTCCATACCCAAAGACGGAGTTATCCGCAATTTATATATTAAACGCGGTGATTTTGTTGATCAGGCAGTGGTGAAAAGTATTTTGCAAATGTTGTAAATTGTTTAAATTGCGGCTTGACAAGATTAGATATGTGTTTATATTGGTCTTTTTTCAAAAAATGAAAATCAATAACATTAATCTATTTTTGAGAGCATTTAATTATGCAATATCATACTTTTCGCCTGACACCAAAGGCTAAACGGGCTATTTCCTGTATTGAAGACAGCAAGGTTTTGAACAAACTGAGTTTGAAACAGCTTATGTTGCTTAAAGCAGATTTATATGGTTATAAAAATCTGACAACAGAAGAACTGATTGAGAAGTTGAATTCTTTCAAACGCCCGCAGCTGCGCGAATTTAATGATATGGACCCTCAGGAGCAGAAAGTTGCCAATGCTTTGGTGCGTCTGACAAACCATGCGCGCCGTCGGATGATTCGCATTGCCGAAGATTATAAAAATATGCGTCCGAGTGAAAGCCGGCAGGATATTCATGATTTGTCTTTTGTTTTCCGCAATAACGGCCGCAATTTTCGCAGCTATCCTGAGATTACAGCAATGAATTCGGAAGTTTCGTGGTATCATCACCGCCAGCTCTTTCCGCGCCGGAAATCTTTTTGGGACAAATTCTCCGAGCGTACGATTAAAAATACGGTTCGTCTAGGCAAAGCCGCTGTTGTCGGTGCTTATGTCTGGCTCGGCAGCTGGCTGGCCAGTGATGAAAAAGAAAAGGTTCCCAGCCAGTTTGATTTTCAAACAGCCAAAACCGAACAACCGGTTATTTATCAAAATTCTCTGCCGGCCAAAACTTATCAGGCCAAGGCCAAAGATTTCAGCGGCCATGGTGCTGCCGGCAAACTCAATGATAAAGTCTTCAGCTTCAGCAAGCAAACCAGAAATTACAGTGCTTAAAAGAAAACCCCTTGAATTCTTCAAGGGGTTTTTAGTTGTTTAACAATAATTTATTCTGCAGCCATGTTCAGAGAAGATTCTTTCTCTTCTTCCCACCCATAGGGAATATCGTCAAACAAAACCGGGATATGGGCTCTGAATTCATTCAAAATCATTTTCATGATATGCTGAATGCTCGGATGTGTGGCCGGAGCGCAACGCAGTTTGAAAATATGGCGCCATTCGCGGAGATTGGCGGTCATAAAGACATCTGCTTTGGTTGAGTGCGGCAGCAGCATACGCAGCTGGTCAACTGTGGCACCGCGGGCAGCCATGTCGAGATAATGTTTTTCAGCGTCAGTCATAGCCTGAAGCCAGATGTTGTATAGTTCGCTGCCTTCTTCAATATTGCTCGGTTTCATGAAGGTCAGTTCGTTGCCGTATTTGCCTTTGGAATAGTTGCAAAAACGGGTGCTCTCAATGGCAAAACTGGCATGGCGGTGACGGGTCAAATACTTGTAAGCGCCGACGGCTGTTGCTGTCTCTTATACACATCTGACGCTGCC
>URWU01000149.1 GCA_900551585.1 uncultured Alphaproteobacteria bacterium
CCTGAGGACAACAGCGCCAGTCTGTTGAGGTCAATATTCGCGTGAGGATCCAGAAGAAAGTAGCTATATTATTTGACTGGATTTTTCGGCAAAGCCTCAAAATGACGATAGCCGTTGGTGACAATCAATTATTATTACATTGCGAAAAAATAAACCGGATAAAGAAAGCTTCATCCGGTTTATCAAGTATGGTACTTGGCTTAAAATTCTGGGCGAGCAACGCGAGCAGTAAAACAGCTTAACTGGTGGGATTAAACGCCCTCGCGTTTACAGCTAATTCGTGCCTCAGGCGCTTGCTTGCGCCGTCGGACGTTCCCGATCGCCCTCGCGTTTACAGCTAACTAATACGATCAAACACGCTGTGTTGCCTGCTATTTTTTGATTTCGTCAGGATCACGCAAGACATATCCACGGCCCCAAACGGTTTCAATATAGTTTTTACCGCCGGAAGCTTTTTCGAGTTTTTTACGCAGTTTGCAAATAAACACGTCAATAATTTTGAGTTCAGGCTCGTCAATACCGCCGTAAAGGTGGTTGAGGAACTGGTCTTTGTTGAGGGTTGAACCTTTGCGCAGAGATAAAAGTTCCATAATACCGTATTCTTTGCCGGTCAGATGCAGGGTTTTGGTGCCGACGGTAACCGTCTGCGTATCAAGATTAACTTCCACATCGCCGGTACGGATGATTGAATTTGAATGACCTTTGGAGCGGCGGACAACGGCCTGAATACGAGCCAGCAGCTCAGCCTTGTCAAAAGGTTTGGTGAGATAATCATCAGCGCCGTAGCCGAGGCCTTTAACTTTTTTGTCAGGTTCTGAAAGGCCGGAGAGGATTAACACCGGGGTGTTGACTTTGGCGGCTCGGAGACTTTTCAGCACTTCATAACCGTTCATATCGGGTAACATCAAATCTAAGATGATGATATCATAATCATATAATTTGCCGATTTCGAGACCGTCTTCGCCCAAATCGGTGGTATCTACAATCATGCCTTCTTTCTTGAGCATGGTTTCAATGCTTTGCGAAATGGCATAATCGTCTTCAACTAATAAAACTCGCATACCGAACTTCCCCCAAAAATATTTAAAATCGAATATGATTAGATAATATAGCCTAAATTCTTATTTGTTAACTTTTTTAGCGACCCTGTTAATAATTATTAACAAAAAATATATAATGCCGATTTGCTGTGAATAACCCTAATGCAGGGCTGAATTTTTTGCCGAAAGATGTTAGATAATATGTAAGTGTATTAATTATAACGACTATTACTAAAAAGTAATGGAGAGAATTTTGGCCGAACTTTTAGAAAATATAATCAGCGAAATCAACAAGCTGGACGAAAGCAGCTATTATGGCCGGGTGACGGCCGTTCAGGGCTTGTTTATCGAGGTCAGCGGCATTCGTTCAGACTTGTCAATTGGCGACCGCTGCAATATTTTCAGTACCAACGGCAAAAAGGTTCCTTGTGAGCTGGTCAGCTTCAGGGGCGGAAAATTGTTGTTTATGCCTTATGGTTCATTGGAAGGCATCGGCTTGGGTTGCAGGGTGGAAGTTGAAAACGCCGCGCCGGTCATTTATCCGCACCCGTCCTGGCTCGGGCGTATCATCAATTCTTTCGGTGAGGCCATTGACGGCAAAGGGCCGCTGATTAAAGGCGCCAAACCTTATTATATTAAAGCATCGCCGCCGCCGGCTGCTTTCCGTGACCGTGTCTGCGGCAAAGTTGATTTGGGTGTCAAAGCCGTTAATACTTTTCTGACCATCTGCAAGGGCCAGCGTATGGGTATTTTTGCCGGCTCGGGTGTCGGCAAGTCAACGCTGATGTCGATGATGGCGCAAAATACCGATTCGGACGTTTCTGTCATCGGCTTAATCGGCGAGCGCGGCCGTGAGGCCAAAGAATTTGTTGAGGATACTTTGGGCGAAGCCGGCTTGGCAAAATCTGTGCTGGTCTTGGCAACGTCAGATGAAAGCCCGCTGATGAGGAGACAGGCCGCTTATGTGGCAATGGCGGTGGCCGAGTTTTTCCGCGACCAGAATAAAGATGTGTTGTGCATGATGGATTCAATCACCCGTTTTGCCATGGCGCAGCGTGAAATTTCATTAAGCGTCGGCGAGCCTCCGGCTTCCAAAGGTTATACGCCGAGTGTGTTTGCCGAGCTGCCGAGACTGTTGGAACGTGCCGGTCCGGGATCCGGAAACGGGACGATTACCGGTCTGTTTACGGTTTTGGTTGACGGTGATGACCATAATGAGCCGATTGCCGATGCCGTCCGCTCGATTCTTGACGGCCATATTGTCCTTGACCGCTCGATTGCCGAACGCAACCGTTATCCGGCAATTAATATTCTGCGCAGCATTTCGCGTACGATGCCTGATTGCAATTGTGCCGAAGAAAACCAGATTGTCAGCAAAGCCCGCAAATATATTGCCGCTTATGAAGATATGGCCGAGCTGATTCGTTTGGGCGCTTATAAAAAAGGTTCCAACCGCGAAGTCGATGAGGCGATTTTCTATTATCCGAAGATTGAAGAATTTTTGGCTCAGGGCAAAAAAGAGCGTATCACGCTGGCCGAATGCTACGAACAGCTGGGGGCAATTTTGGCCACGCCCTATAATCCGGCTTAATGAGGCGCCGCAATGAAGAGTTCTCTGCAGACGCTGACCCGCATACAAAAGTTCCAAATCGACGAGCAGCGCAAGATTCTTAATGATTATCTGACCAAAGAAGAAAAAATCTTAAGAGATTTAAAGCGTATGTTTTTGGAATATGAACGTGAAAAAGACTTTGCCCGCGAGCAGGGTTATGTGGGCGATTTCGGAGCTTATACCAAACGCTGGCTGCAATATAAAGAAGCTTTGGAACAGGCTTTGGAGGATGTCCGCGCCAAGATTGCCGAGGTGAGGGATATTATTTCCGATATGTTCAAGGAACAAAAAACTTATGAAATCGTCGATCGCAACCGGACCGAGCGCGAAATTAAAGAAGAAGATTTAAAAACGCAAAAGCTTCTTGATGAAATAGGAACCAATGCCTATATAAAGAGGAACAAGAAAAACTAAATGACAGACAAGGAGAAGAAATATGTCTTTTGATTTACCGCCGCTTCCTTATGAAATGAATGCTCTGGAGCCTTACATTTCAACAACCACGATGGAATTCCACTACGGCAAACACCATCGCACTTATGTTGAAAACCTCAATAAATTGGTTAAAGGCACCGAATTTGAACAAATGTCTTTGGATAAAATCATCAAAGAAACGGTTGATAATCCGGCTTATACCCTGATTTTTAACAATGCCGCCCAGTCTTGGAACCATGAGTTCTTCTGGAAATGTATGTCGCCGAACGGCGGCGGTGCTCCGCAAGGCGAACTGGCAAAAAAGATTGAGCGCGATTTCGGCTCTTATGATAATTTCCGTCAGGAATTCAAAAATGCCGCCACTTCGCAGTTTGGCAGCGGCTGGGCATGGCTGGCTGAAAAAGACGGCAAATTGCAGGTTGTCAAAACCTCTAACGCCGATACGCCGCTGGCTCACGGCATGAATCCGATAATCACCATAGATGTTTGGGAACACGCTTATTATCTTGATTACCAAAACCGCAGAGTCGACTTTGTTGACGCTTACTTAGACCATTTGGTTAACTGGCAAAAATAAGTTGCAGTCCTGAATATAACACCCCTCAGACTTGTAGCTGAGGGGTGTTTTTTAATTCCTTATTAATCTTTTGGTGTTACACATTCATTAAATATACGCAATCTGTTCTATTGTGATTGACAATTTTTGTCTAAAAGTTTATCCTGAGAATAGATACAACTTCTGTTTAGGAGAGTAAAATGCAGCTGAATCTTGAAAAAACAATAACTAATGCTTACTCCGGCGGTTATGCCGGTGATAAAGGAGTCGTTCAGGGGGTGAAATCTCTGGGTGACGTTGCCAAAAAGTTTGGCGGCGAGCTGCGTAAAGAGAATTCCAATCAGATGACTTCTTTGATGATGAACAAGCTGGTTAACGTTCGCTAAAGGTTTCTGAGAATGGCCGGTTTTACAACTGAAAAGAAATTTATGATAGCCGAGGGTGAGGAAGGAGAATTATACTTTTTCATCGAAGCTAAAAAGAACCAGCCGCAATGTCCCCAAATCGTTTATGACGGCAAAGACCATGCCCTGTTCCACCGCAATGAGGAACAAAATATCATTTTGGACTATATTCATCCGTCCGTGCGCGATAACCTGCGTAAGGCAAATGAAGTTGTCATTGTCGAAATGATTTTGGAGAATATCAAAGACAGTTACATTGCCCGTATGCACCATGTTGACAATATTCCGGTCGATTGGGGCAAGGCGGGGCTGAAAAACTGGGAAGAAGCCTGTCTGGAACAACAAAATTAGAAAAAAGCCCCTCATTTGAGGGGCTTTCTTTTATTTATGCCGAAACTTCTTCCGG
>URWU01000150.1 GCA_900551585.1 uncultured Alphaproteobacteria bacterium
CGAGATGTAGCTCCGTCTCGTGGGCTCGGAGATGTGTATAAGAGACAGAGCTAAACAGCTCCATTTCGGCGAATTCGGCGCAGATGTTTCAGTCTCGCTCAAGATGTTCAAGCCCGAAGATAACTATGTTTACTACCTCATTGAGGCTAAACAGGGCGGCGAAGAAGTTGAACTGCTTTTCTTGGAAGAAATGCGTTAAATTTCTAATTAATTAAAACAAAAGCGAAATACTTGTAAAAAGTATTTCGCTTTTTTTATGGCTTTAACCGCCTTGTGTTTTTACCATTGTCCCCAGTGGATTTTTTCTTCCTTATACCGGTCATCAGGCTGTTTCGGCATTTCGGCCGGATAGCCCATGGTGACAATTGCAAAGGGACGGATATTTTCAGGCAGATTGAGATGTTCGCGCAGGGAATCTACCACACGCTGCATCGGTGCCGCACCGCAGTAGCAAGTGCCGATGCCTTTGGCCCAGGCAGCCAGCATCAGGCTCTGAGTGGCAATCGCACAGTCAACATCAATAAAGCTCCATTTTTCATCTTCTTTATTGCGGTTGAAAGATTTTTCAATATCGCCGCAGACAATAACCACGCAATCGGCATCTTTGGCAAAAGACGTCCAGCGCTGAATATGGCGCAGGTTGGTCAAAAATTCTCTGTCGTCAATCACCAAAAATTCCCAAGGCTGCTTATTATGGGCCGTCGGGGAATGCTGAGCGGCTTTGATAATTTCTTTGATGGTTTCTTTAGAAATTTTTTTAGAGGTATCATATTGGCGTACCGAACGACGGGTCAATAAGCCTTCCATTAATTCCATAGGTCTTACTCCTAAATATTTTAGTGTACAACCCTTGTAATGCTTTCAATTCTCGGTAAAACAGAATTTTCAATAATAAAAGCAATGGCTTTTTCGACCATACGGTCGGTATGCTCAAGAGTTTGAACTATTTCATCTGAATTTTCAGAATTGTCAAGTTTTTTCTCTAAGCTCTTGTAAACGCCCGCTAAATCTGTCATCGAGTCAATCACCTCGGCCAGATATGCCGCAATTTTCAAATCTTGCTTGCCGCCCCAAAAACCTTCAACAAATCCCCATTCGATTTCATCAAAACGCGACCGGCAATAAGCTTTGAGATTGGAAGAATCTCTTTTCAGCTTTGGCAGTTTGACTTTGTTTTCGCGCACTTCATCAAAGATTTCGTCCCACAAGCCCATAAAAAATTTGAAGAACAAATCGGCTTCTTCTTTGGTTTGCAAACGCGGTTCCTGTCCCTGCGGCCAAAAAGAAGAAATGACATCTGACGGACGAAGCTCCAAATTCGGCGTGCAGACAGCGCCGGTAAAACGCATTTTAACCACATCAAGAGGTGTCGGACAGTTATAGTGTTCCAACATTTTTTGCATTCCGTCATCACCAATATATTTATTTTCGCTTTTCATTTCTTTCTTCTTCGTTTATATATATTGAACATGAAAATAATTTAGTGGAGTTTTCTGAATTGTCCAGAGGAAAATTAGGATTTATTTTAGCTTTGAGCTTTCTTATCAATGCCTGCTCGCTGACAAAACCCTTTGTCGACCGCCGCCGCGAGGCCGGTGCCGCAACGCCGGAAGCCCTGTATGTCGGCGCTTCCAAACCGGACAAACCGGCAATCTGCTATAATATGCTCGGGACGCCTTATGCCGAAGTCAAAAAGCTTGCCGACGAAGAATGCCGCAAACAAAAAACCGGTACCTATGCCGTGCCGGTCAAACAAACGGTTTTCACCTGCCGGGTGCTCATTCCCAACCATTACTATTTTGAATGCGCCGGCAATGTTGACAAGAAACCGGAAGTCAACATACCAACTCTTCCAGCCACGAAGTAATGTCGGCCGTCGCATAATCGACATAAGGCGGCAGAATTTTATAATTGTCCAATTCTTTTTGAGATTCCGCAATCCAGACGGTTTTGGTGCCCATTTGATGAATGACGGCTAAATTTTTGAAACTGTCGTCAAAGAAAATGGCTTCCTTGGGATTAATCTGATAACGGGTAAAAAATTCTTCAAAAGCCCGCGGATCCGGTTTGGGAATAAAATTTGTGCTCTGGGCGCCGAAAAAGCCGTCAATATTTTTCTCTACGCCGAGTTTTTTGCAAATTCTTAAACCATGACAATAACTGCCGTTCGTAAACACATATTTGCGTCCCGGAATTTTAGCCAAAGCCGCATCCATGCGCGGATTAGGCTTGATACAGCTCAAATCCAGCCTTTGGTGGACTTCGCGCACAAATTTACGCGGTTTAATGTCTGTTGTCTTCATTAATCCGCAGATTGTCGAACCGTATTTATGATAATAGTCCACACACAATTCACGGGCGGCTTTTTCATCAATCTGCAAAAAATTGCTGATATAATCGGTTATCGAATCCTGAATCAATTTATCCAATCCGGAAGATTTCGGATAAAGCGTGTCATCAATATCAAAAATCCAATACTTAATATCCGCCAAATCACGGATATTCGGGGCGGAAATTATTGAAAAAGTTTGAGTTTTTGCTATTGTATTTTTCATTTTTCTTTTATAAAGTGGGTTTTATTGTCTGATTATGACATTATAGCGTAAATTTACTCTTAAAGAAACAGAAATTCAGGAAAAGATTACCATGGACTTGTCTATTGAGAATATTATCAATCAAAAACTCAACGCCGTTTTTACCAAACTCGGTCTGGATACGAAATTTGCTTTTGTAAAAGTTTCCGACCGTCCCGATTTGAGTGATTTTCAATGCAACGGTGCTTTGGCTCTGGCAAAATCCGAGCGCAAAAATCCGCGCGAGATTGCCGCTCTCATTGCTGCCGAGCTTGAAAAAGACGCTGACTTTGCCAAAGTTTCAATCGACGGCCCCGGTTTTATCAACCTGTCATTAGCCGATAATTTTCTCGGCACCAGCATTGATAATATTGCCGCAGACAAACGTTTCGGCTGCCCGCAGACACCTGTTGCCAAAAAAATTGTTATGGACTTCGGCGGTCCGAATGTGGCCAAAGCCCTGCATGTCGGCCATTTGCGTTCGGCCGTGGTCGGCGAATCAATCCGCCGTATTGAACAATTTGTCGGCAACGAAGTGATTTCTGATGTTCACTTCGGCGACTGGGGCACACCGATGGGTATGATTCTGGCAGAAGTTATCCGTCAGGACGGCGACTTGTCAAAAATTGAAAGCTATGACATTAATCAGATTTCCGCTTTTTATAAACAGGCCAATATCCGCTGCAAAGAGGACGAAAGCGCCAAAGAAACCGCCCGCCAGCTGACGACCAAAATTCAGGATAAAATTCCTGAATATTATAAAGCCTGGCAGCACCTGCGCAAAGTATCCATTGACGCGGTTAAAAAGAACTATGACGAGCTTGATGCCCATTTTGACCTTTGGCTCGGCGAGAGCGACGCTCATGACGTCAGTTCGGAAATTGTTAAAATCGCCGCGCAAAAAGGCCTTTCCGAAATTGACGAGGGCGCAACGATTATTCGTCTTGATGATACCAAACAACAGCGTCCCCCCGTTATTCTGGTTAAAAGCGACGGCGGTTTTGCTTATCAGGTAACCGACATTGCCACAATCAAAATGCGTTATGACGACCTCAAAGCCGATGAAATCATCTATGTTGTCGACAAACGCCAGTCGCTGCATTTTGAGCAGGTTTTTGAAGTTTCCGAAAAACTCGGTATTGCTCCGAATGTTAAATTCCTGCATATCGGCTTCGGCACCGTTAATGGCGCTGACGGCAAACCTTTCAAAACCCGTGACGGCGGCGTGATGAATCTTGAAGACTTAATTAAACTTTCCAAAGACAAAGTCCGCGACTCTCTTCCCAAAGCAGGTGATGTTGCCGGGTACGGCGAGGCTGAAATTGAAAAAATGGTTTCTCAGATTGCCATGGCGGCCATCAAATTCCAAGACCTCAAAAACAACATTGCTTCCGGCTATATCTTTGAACTGGAAGATTTTGCCAAGTTTGAAGGCAAAACCGGACCTTATATTCAATATGCCGTTGCCCGTATTAACTCGATTATCCGCAAGGCAACTTCTGCCGGTATTAACCCCGGGGCCGTTGTCATTTCCAATCGCGAAGAGCGTGATTTGGCTTTGAAAATCTCGCAGCTCGGCAGTACCATTATGCGCGCCCATACCGAACATGAACCAAGCATTATCTCGGATTATGTTTATTCGCTGGCACAGAGTTTCAGTACTTTCTACAACGCCTCGTCGATTATGAATGCCGAGACTCCGCAACTGGCGGCTTCACGTCTGAAAATGGCCAAACTGGTTCGCGATATTCTTGTTCAACTGCTTGATCTTCTCGGCATTGAAGCCCCTGAGGTCATGCTTAAACGCGAGGGCGTTTAATCCCATCAGTTAGCTAACGTACTACTCCTGTCTCTTATACACA
>URWU01000151.1 GCA_900551585.1 uncultured Alphaproteobacteria bacterium
CGAGATGTAGCTCCGTCTCGTGGGCTCGGAGATGTGTATAAGAGACAGGAAAAGATTACACCGTCTTTCCGGCGTTTTATGGATATCGTTTCTTATGCGCAGCTGCGCCATGCCTCGGTAACTTTCGGCGACATAGAATCTCCCGAGTTCAAAGCTAAACTGATGATGGCCTGCCTTTATGCCGAACCGCCGGTCAGAATGAAAGGGGCGCCGCGTATCGACAACGAATTTTTGAGCCAGCTGTCGCCGCAGACGGCCAAAACCCTGCACAGCGCTTATTACGGCAAAAGAATTAAAAAAGAAAAAGACTCATACAAAGGGTTGCAGCGCAGTCAGGCAGAAAGATTTTTGGAGCTCAACGAAAAAGCCAAAGATTTGAAACCGCGGGAATGGGCCGAATTCTTTTATCACAAAGACCAACTGGTCGGCGCTATTGCCATGAAAGACGCTCAGCGGCGTTTTCAAAGCCCGCGGCCGCGCGAAGCCGAGTGGGAACAAAGAACCGGATACAAACCGGAAACATTGCGCCATTATGAAAACAAACGCCCCGGCGATGCCAGCTGGAAACTGCATTTGGACGTAACGCCGAACCCGAATGAGCCGACAACCAAAGCCCTGCGCCAATATCTCGAAAAACTTGATATTGACTACAAAGTCTGCGGCGGTGAAGAAAACGGCAAAGGGATTACCGCCTATGTCGGTTCTTATCAGGACTGTTTTGATTTATCTATCCGCCTGCAGATGGAATTCGGCGACAAGGTCAAACTGCCGGCACAATATACCGACCAATTTACGCAGGAAATGGAATTTGCAGAAGCGGCAACCGGGCGCTTTATGGTTGCGGCCAATTATGACCCGGCAACCAAAGTCGAAACACCGGTTTTTGACGAGGTTTATCCGACAGCTGTCCGCGGAATCAGCCCGGCACGCGTTGAAGCCAAGCACAGTACAGATTTTCTCATCAGCAACGCCAAGCAGATGAATCTCATTCCCAAAGAAACGCCGGATAATTACGGTGCCATTGAAGACGCCAAGCAGAAATATGATTTTGACGTAATTGAAAATTATGTTTCGCACAAGCTTTATGCCAAACATTTGGGAACCTTTTATTACGGCGCCGACAAAGACAAGTTTGAAAAACATCTCTTTGCCGACAAACTGCCCGAACCAGGCAGCATGGAACGCCGGAAATGGGATATGCTGGCTGACCGTTATGAGAATTTTATCAAAACAAACTGTCCGGAAAAAATTGATTTGATGAAAAAGCATATCGACGGCTATAAACCGATTGACTTCACCAAAGAAAACACACAGCGGGCACAAAGACATCATTCCGGCCAGCAGGCCGTCCGTCAGACGCTGGCTCAAAACGGCGGCAGACCATAAAAAAACCTCTTCTGTTTTGAAGAGGTTTTTATCATTAATGGGCTTCCGACCAATTGTCGCCGATACCGACTTCGGCAACAAACGGCACAGCCAGATTGACGACACTTTCCATTGTTTGTTTTATCATTGCCGCCACTTTTTCAACCTCATGAACAGGCGCTTCAAAAACCAGTTCGTCATGGACTTGCAGCAGCATTTTTGTCTGCCAGCCGCCTTTTTGCAGCTCATTTTGCACGGCTATCATCGCTAATTTGATAATATCGGCCGCACCGCCTTGTATCGGCGCATTAATCGCGGCACGCTCGGCATTCATTGAAATCCGCTTATTCTTGTCATTAATTCCGGAAATGGCACATTTGCGGCCGAAAGGCGTGACGACATAGCCATGTTTGTGGGCAAAGGCAATCGTTTCATCCATGTAAGTTTTAATCTCGGGCATTTGTGCAAAATAAGCGTCGATATATTTTTTGGCTTCTTCATTGCTGACATCAATCTGTTTGGCCAAACCATATTGCGAAATGCCGTAGACAATGCCGAAGTTGATGGCTTTGGCATGGCGGCGCATATTGGAATCCACCTCGTCATAGGGAACGCCGAAAACTTTGGCAGCGGTGGCAGCGTGAATGTCTATCCCCTCTTCAAAAGCGTGTTTCAAACCTTTGACATCAGCCACGGAAGCCAGCAGACGCAGCTCAACCTGAGAATAGTCAGAAGCAATGATTTTGCAGCCGGGTTTGGCAATAAAGCAGGCTCTGATTTTTTTACCCTCTTCACTGCGTATCGGGATATTCTGCAAATTCGGATTTGACGAGGCCAGACGGCCGGTATTGGCAACCACCTGCGAAAAAGTAGTGTGGACGCGGTTGTTTTTATCAAGCAGACCGAGCAGGGCATCGGTATAAGTCGATTTGAGCTTGCTTATTGCTCGCCAATCGAGAATTTTTCCGGCCAGAGCATTGCCATCCGCAGCTAATTCTTCCAGAATATCGGCACCGGTCTGCCAAGCACCGGTCGGGGTCTTTTTGCCTTTGGCGCCGAGTTTGCCAAACAAAATTTCGCCGATTTGCTTTGGCGAACCGATATTAAATTCTTCACCCGCCAGTTTGTAAATCTCCTGCTCAAAAGTTTTGAGCTTGCCCTCAAATTCTTTGCTGAGATTAATCAAAGCCTGAGCGTCAACCATAATTCCGGCCTGTTCCATCTGTTTTAAAATGGGAATCAGCGGGCGGTCAAAATTGTCATAAACGGCAACCATGCGCTCGGCAATAAGCCGCGGCTTGAAAATGTTATACAAGCGCAGCGTGACATCAGCGTCTTCGGCAGCATATTCATAGCATTTTTCCAGAGGCACTTTATCAAAGGTGACCTTGTCTTTGCCGCTGCCGCAGACATCTTCGTAACGAATGGTTTTATAGTCCATAAATTTTTCAGCCAGTTCATCCATGCCGTGGCCATGCTCGGAGCTGTCTAAATCATAAGACAAAACCGCGGTGTCTTCTATCGGTGCAAAAGGCGCATTCTCACCAATTACCTGGCCAAAGAAATGCATGTCAAACTTAATGTTATGACCGATTTTCAAAATAGCTTTGTCGGCCATCAGCGGCGCCATATATTTGGCAACCACGTCAAAAGAAAGCTGTTGGATTTCCGCCTCATCGGGAGCGGCGAACAAATCCATGTTTTTGCCGGCAGCAGGCGCTTTGTGGCGCAGCGGCACATAACAGGCTACACCCTCGTCCGTGGCCAGAGAAAAGCCGACAATCTCGTCAAAAGCCGGATTTAATCCGTTGGTTTCCGTGTCAAAAGCAAAACGCCCTTTGGCTCGGATTGTCTCCGCCCAGCGTTTAAGGGCGTCCTCGTCGCGAACCAGTTCATAGTGTTTTTCCACTTCTTTAAAGACAGCGTTCACAGCAGGAACATCTTCGTCCGGCAGAGCTGAACACTGTTCTTCTACCCATCTGTGCACGCGGGGTTTCAGGCTGGTAAAGCCATAACGGTCAATAAACTGTTCCAAAGTCTCAAAAGAGGGTTTGTGGCAGTGATAATCTTCAATGTCTTTTTCAACCGGTACATCATTTTTCAAAGTGACCAATGCCAGAGAGGTGCGGGCGTTATCAATATTAGCCAGCAGGGTTTCGCGTCTTTTGTTTTGTTTGATTTCACCGGCGCGGGCCAAAACCTGTTCCAAAGAACCAAATTCTTCAATCAGCTGTGCGGCAGTTTTCAGGCCGATACCCGGAACGCCGGGGATATTGTCAATCGAATCTCCGGCCAGAGCCTGAACATCGACAACTTTATCAGGATAGACACCGAATTTTTCTTTGACATCTTCGGGCGTAAAAAACTTGTCTTTCATCGGATCATAAAAAGTAACGCCGGGACGGATTAGCTGCATGAGGTCTTTATCTGCCGAGACAACCACGACTTCAAAACCTTTTTCTAAAGCTTTTCTGGCATAAGTAGCGATTAAATCATCGGCCTCGTAGCCTTCCATTTCCAATTGGTTCAGGTTCAGCGCTGTTGTGGCTTCGCGAATAATCGGAAACTGCGGGATTAAATCTTCGGGAATATCTTTACGGGTGCCTTTATAATCAGGAAAAATCTCGTTGCGGAAGTTTTGGCGTTTGGCGTCAAACAACACAAGAGAATAGTCACAACGCAGCGCTTTGGTCAGGCGCAAAAACATATTGGTAAAACCGTAAACGGCGTTTACCGGCGTGCCATCAGGCGCGGTGAGCGGCGGCAAACCGTAAAAGGCGCGGAAAATATAACCGGAACCATCAACCAGGCAGACTGTCTTGGTCATTTGAAACTCGCTTTGTAAAAAATTTTAATATGGGGAAAATATAGCACTTAATGCCGTGAATTAAAGCAAAAAATTATTCACCGATGGATAAAAAGAACGAGCGTTCCAGATTATCGACCGCACAGATGTCGGTTTTGTAAACATCTTCATAATCTTCAACGTAAGCGGCCAGCGCTTTGGCAACGCAATCATTAAGGTCTGTCTCTTATACACATCTGACGCTGCCGACGACTAGTCGA
>URWU01000152.1 GCA_900551585.1 uncultured Alphaproteobacteria bacterium
ACTAGTCGTCGCCAGCGTCAGATGTGTATAAGAGACAGGTTGAGATACCACCGACAATCAGAAACATCACACCGCCGCGGCGATTGTTAGGACGCAAGGCAAAAACCGCAGCCACCAAAACCATGGCACAAAGCAGGAACGGCGACACGAGCAGAGAATAGTAACGAAGCAGATGTTTTTGCGCCGAGAAACCGGAACGCTCATAAAAACTGATTGTCCCCGGCAAATCCCAGAAAGAAATAGCGTCCGGCTCAACAAAGTTTTCTTTAATGCGGTCAACCGTCAAAGCCGTCTTATATTTCAGGCTGCTCAAAACCTGAGTCGGTTTGCCGGCTTCATAAATTTTCAAATCTTTCAAATCAAAATAGCCGTCATTCAAGGTTGCGGCAAAAGCCTCAATCCGGCGCTGCGGCTGCGATTTGCGATTCATCTCCAGAATGCTGACATCACGCAGGAACAAGGAATCTCTTCCTTCCTGACGCGCCGATTTTGCCTGCATAACCTGAAAAGTGTTGTCATCAACGGCTTCTCTGGTCCACAAACCTTTGTCGGAGAATAACACGGCATTGGGGTTGCGCGTATCAAAACGATAATCCAGCGTTTCATAAATTTCATACATTTTTGCCGAAATCGGATTAACAACCGCCACATTCAAAGCGCCCAAAACAAAAACGGCGAACAGAACCGGCGCCAGAAAGCCCCAGATAGAGACGCCGGCGGCGCGGATAATGACAAATTCGTTGGTTTTGCTGACGCGCCAAAAAGTGGCCATCGCCGCAATCATCATCACAAAAGGAAAAACCATATCCAGCGTGCGCGGCATTTTTGTCAGCGCCATTTCCATAATAAACCAGAAAGTGACGTCATCACGGTTGGAAGCCTTACGCAGCAGCTCCACCACTTCAAACAAAAGCACCACGCCGAGCACCATCAGCAGCACGGCGATAAAGTTAAAAATGATTTGCTTGGCCAAATAGCGGCCCAATATCGATTTTGGATTCATCGGTCAGTCTTTGTCTTATATATATTTATGTGCCTAAAATAGCCCAGCACAAATAATTAAGCAATTTAATTTTTCACATTTTCAGACAGTAAACGCTTTTCAGCCTCCGGCAAATGCTGCTTGGCATCAATAACTTCTTTGCGGATTTTCTGTGTTCTGGAAAAAAGCTCAAACAGCTTATCGCCTTCATTCCAGCGGATATTGCGTTCCAAGGCGATTAAATCCTCGACAAAACGCTGGATAAGTTCCAAAATCGTGCTCTTGTTATTAAGCAGAATATCGCGCCACATGGTCGGATCAGACCCGGCAATACGCGTAAAATCACGAAAACCGGAAGCTGAATATTTAATGATTTCTTTCTGCTCATAACCTTCCAAATCAGCAACGGTTCCGACAATTGAAAAGGCAATTAAATGCGGCAGATGCGAGACGGCCGCCATCACTTTGTCATGGTGCTCGGGCGACATTGTATCGATTCGCATTTGCGCTGCTCTCCACATGGCGCTCACTTTTTCAATGGCTTCCGGCGTCGAACGGTTAGATGGCGTTAAAATACACCAACGGTCTTTAAACAATTCATAAAAGCCCGCTTCCGGACCGGATTTCTCTGTACCGGCAACAGGATGCCCGGCCACAACAATAACATCTGACGGATAAGGCAGATTATTTTCAATTTCCTGCAGAGAATATTTTTTAACCGAACCGACATCGGTAATAATCGCGCCTTTTTTAAGAGAGGATGCCATTTCTTTGGTAATGGCGCCATAGGCTCCGACCGGTGTCGACAAGACAATCAGGTCCGCGTCTTTGACAGCCTCGGCAATTGTTTCGGCATAAGCGTCAACAATACCGAGCTCCTTCGCCTTTTTCATATAATCATGGTTAGTATCGAAACAAACCAACTCGCCGGCAAGCTTATCCTGCTTAATGACCCGCGCCAAAGACGAGCCGATTAAGCCGATACCGATAATAGTCACTTTATTAAATAACATCATTCTCTTTCAAAAATAAAAAACTCTTAAAACCTAATATCTGAGGCGGATAATAAGATTTAAGGAAAATTGTGAAGAAGTGTACAAAGAGGTACATGACTGAACAATTTATCCGCAAAATCTGTATTAGGCGCCCAGAGATTAGGTTTTAGCCCATCATGGACAAATACTTATCCACACTATCCGGTATAATCACGACAATATTCTTGCCTTTAAACTCGGGACGCTGGCCGATTTTGACCGCAGCGCACAGAGCCGCACCGGCAGATAATCCGACGGAAAGGCCTTCCAGCGCGCCAACCTGATTGGACATCGACATCGCCTCGTCATCGGTAATATCCATCACTTCGCTGACCAGAGATTTGTCATAAAATTCGGGCACAAATCCGGCACCGATACCGGGGATTTTATGCGGACCGGGCTGACCGCCGTTTAAAACCGGGCTGGCAGCCGGCTCAACAGCCACAACATATAAATCGGGATTATAAGTTTTAAGGGTGGACGCCACACCGCTCAATGTTCCGGAAGTGCCGACGGCAGAAACAAAAACATCAACCTCGCCGCCGGTATCCTCAATAATTTCAATACTGGTCCCGAAACGGTGCGCATCGGGATTGGCCTCATTGGCAAACTGACGCAGCAAAATAACATTGGGATTTTTCTCTGCCAGCAAGTCAGCCTTGGCGATAGCCCCTTTCATGCCATCTTCCGCCGGGGTCAAAATAACTTCGGCGCCAAAATGCTTCATCAGCAGAATACGTTCTTTGGTCATATTTTCCGGCATAGTAATCACCAGCTTATAGCCTTTGGCAGCACATAGGCCGGCCAAACCGATACCGGTATTTCCGGAAGTTGCCTCAACAAAAACGGTTTCATCGGTAATTTTATATTTCTGGGCGGCTTTTTCGAGCATATTCAGGGCAACACGGTCTTTAACCGAAAACAACGGATTAAAAAACTCGCATTTTGCCAAGATATGGGCTTTGACCTTGCATTTTTTAGCCAGACGGGAAAGTTTTACCAACGGGGTTTTACCGACCAGTTCGGTCACCGAATTATAAATTTTTTTCATTTTTATTCCTCAAAACCGTTCTAAAATGTTCATAAAAGGCAATTTCTGCTTTAATTAGAAGCAACACTTAAGTAGTATTAACATAAGTTTTAAAAACATAAAATAAAGAAATGAACAAATATCTAAAATTAATTTTTACGCTGCTGCTGTTGGCTGTCAGTTCAAATTTGGCGCAGGCCGCCAGTTTGGACGAGATTTATCGTGACATTGTCCGCGATGACAACAAAGGTTATCTGCCGATATTTGTCAAGAACCGCAATCAGCCGGAACTCTTGTTCGAAGATGATTTAGCCAAGCCCCAGACTGCGCCGGAGATTAAAAATATTCCGGAGAACCAGCCGGTCAAATTGATTGATGAACGCAAAATCCGGGAAGAAAAAAGATTAGCCGAAATCAAACGCTGGAATGATGCCGTCAAAGCCGTTAAAGAAAATCGTGTTACACCGGCAGAGCTCGAAGAAATTGACCGCTACGCTAACAATAATGACCCAAAAGCCATTGAGATTAAAGCTTGGATGTATGCCCGCGGTATCGGCGTCAAAGCTGACTTGATTGAAGCTTTTAATTTATATCAGAAAGCGGCTGAACTCGGCGTTAACAACGCAATCCAGAACGCCGCACAGGTTTATAAAAGCATGACCCGTGAACAGCGCGAAAGCCTAACCCTTTTTAAGAAATAAAACACCAAATTTCGGTTTTTCCCAAAAAAAAAGGCCGATATATATGGCAAAATCTGTATTAGTTGACTATAGAGCGGCCTTTTAACTAGGGAATAGAGCCTGAACAGCCTGCCAATGCGCATAATTAACTTTCGTCCCGCCGGAAAAAATATCTTCAACGGCAACCCAGGCTGCTTGTCCGTTTTCCGGCGTTTTCCAAGGGGAAACATCGGTATCAAAACCATAAGACGACGCATCATAAACAATAAACGTCTGGTCATAGATACAATAAATTCCTTCCGGCTTGGCGTCATCGGCATAGTAATTGATTGTCTGATGAAATTCTTTGCTGCCGTAATCAAGCATAAAATCGAGCCCGGTCTCTTCATAGAGCTTGCGATACAGACAATCGCGAAAATCTTCGCGGCGAGAAACGGAACCGCCCGGAAACTCGGGAACATTAACCTGCGGCGGATAAGTCACCAGAACTTTATCGTCTTTGACCAAAATCGCAAAATACCCCTTTTGCCGCATCGGAATAATATCATCGGCATATTTGGGTTTTCCGCGCCGGTCATAGAAAATATCAGTCATTTTCCTCAACTTCCTTAACCAGTTCGTGAACAAATCTCTTCAAGCCGACCTGACGCTGTCTCTTATACACATCTCCGAGCCCACGA
>URWU01000153.1 GCA_900551585.1 uncultured Alphaproteobacteria bacterium
ATAATGAAAAGGACGCTGATGATAATTAAATAAACCATGATTGAGACCTCGAAAGCTTTACTTGTTTTGCTCATCTTATCGGCAAAAACTGAATTTTTCCTTAAATAATAGGTTGCAATTTGCGAATAAAAACCCTAATTTTAGGAAAGATTGAAAAATACCGGGAAACGTAAAATAATATGTCAAATTCCAAACCAGAAATCCTTGATGAAAGCGGCGATAAATATAAATACGGCTTTGTGACCGAGATTGAAGCCGAAACAGCCCCGAAAGGGCTCAATGCCGATATTATCCGCCTCATTTCCAAAAAGAAAGGCGAGCCTGACTGGCTGCTGGATTATCGTCTGAAAGCTTTTGAGTTCTGGCAGACGATGAAAGAGCCGTCCTGGGCCAAACTGACCTATGATAAAATTGATTATCAGGACTTGTACTATTACTCGGCCCCGAAACAGAAAGTGGCGCCGAAATCTTTGGACGAGGTCAATCCCGAGCTTTTGGAAACTTATGAAAAATTGGGCATTCCGCTAAAAGAGCAAGAGGTTTTGGCCGGTGTCGTTGCGGTTGACGCCGTGTTTGACAGCGTTTCCGTTGCCACGACTTATCGTGCCAAACTGGCAGAGCAGGGCATTATCTTCTGCTCCATTTCCGAGGCGGTCAAAGAACATCCGGAACTGGTCAAACAATATCTCGGCAGCGTTGTCCCTTATACTGACAACTTTTTTGCCTGCTTGAATTCGGCGGTTTTCACCGACGGGTCTTTTGTGTATATTCCCAAAGGCGTCCGCTGCCCGATGGAATTATCAACTTATTTCCGCATTAATGCCAAAAATACCGGCCAGTTTGAGCGGACGCTGATTATTGCCGATGATGAAAGCTATGTCAGCTATTTGGAAGGCTGTACGGCGCCGCAGCGCGATGAAAACCAGCTTCATGCCGCGATTGTTGAAATCGTTGTCAATAAAAATGCCGAAGTCAAATATTCAACTGTCCAAAACTGGTATCCGGGCGACAAAGACGGCAAAGGCGGCGTTTATAACTTTGTCACCAAAAGAGCAGCCTGCCGCGGTGACAATTCCAAAGTTTCGTGGACACAGGTTGAAACCGGTTCGGCAGTTACCTGGAAATATCCGTCCTGCATTCTGCAGGGTGACAATTCGGTCGGCGAGTTTTATTCCGTGGCCATTACCAATAACAAACAGCAGGCCGATACCGGAACCAAGATGATTCACATCGGCAAAAATACCACGTCAAAAATCATCTCCAAAGGCATTTCGGCCGGATTCTCAAACCAGACTTATCGCGGTTTGGTCAGAGTCAGTCCCAATGCCGGCAATGCGCGCAATTATTCGCAATGCGACAGCTTGCTGATTGGCCGCAACTGCGGTTCGCATACCGTGCCTTATATTGAAAACCGCAACAAAACGGCGGTAATTGAACATGAGGCAACCACATCTAAAATCAGCGATGAACAGTTGTTTTACTGCCTGCAGCGCGGGATTGACGAAGAAGAAGCCGTCAGTCTGATTGTGAACGGTTTTTGCAAAGAAGTGATGCAGCATTTGCCGATGGAATTTGCCATTGAAGCCGCTAAACTGATTAACATTTCTCTGGAAGGCAGCGTCGGTTAGACAGATATATTGCCATCACGCCTCAGAATGACAAAAGAATAGGAAAAGAAAAATGAAGACACCGTTGTTAGAAATTGAAGATTTGCATGCCAAAGTCGGCGACAAAGAAATTATAAAAGGCTTCAACCTCACGATTAACGAAGGCGAAGTCCATGCCATTATGGGCCCGAACGGTGCCGGAAAATCAACTTTGTCTTATGTCTTGAGCGGCAAACCGGGCTATGAAATTGTTTCCGGCTCAATTAAGTTTAAAGGCAAAGAGCTCACCTCCCTGAGTCCGGAAGAACGCGCCCGCGAGGGAATTTTTCTCTGCATGCAGTATCCGGTTGAGATTCCCGGCGTGCCGACGACCACTTTCTTGAAGCATGCGGTCAATGCGGTTCGCAAACATCACAATCTGCCGGAATTAGATACAATGGAATTTGTCAAAATGGTCAGGGAAGAGGGCAAAAAACTCGGGATTGACGCCGAGATGATTAAACGTCCGGTTAATGTCGGTTTTTCCGGCGGTGAAAAAAAACGTTTGGAAACGCTGCAGATGGCTATTTTGAAACCTTGCTTTTCTATTCTCGATGAAGCGGATTCGGGCTTGGATATTGATGCTTTGAAAGTGGTTGCCGACGGGGTGAATGCCCTGCGTGACGGACAACGCTCCATGCTGGTTATCACCCACTATCAACGCCTGTTGAACTATATTGTTCCTGATTTTGTGCATGTTTTTGCCGATGGTCATATTGTCAAATCAGGCGATAAAAATCTGGCGCTGGAGCTGGAAGAAAAAGGCTATGCCGAATTTGTGAAAGAGAAATAAAATGGCCGGTTTATTACAAGAAATTAAACTCTTTGGCGAATATATCCCTTGGTTTCAAAGCCTGCGCAATAAAGGTCGCGACGCTTTTGAAGAACAAGGCGTTCCGACAGCCAAAACCGAAGCCTGGAAATATACCAAGCCGCGCGATTTGAATGCCGATGATTTTGTAATTCAGCCGTCTAATTTTTTAGATGAACTGCGGGCGGAATCAGAAGAAGCCTGCGGCTGTCATCATGAAAATTGCGATTGCGGCGGAAAGTGTAGCTGCGGACACCATCATGACGCCGATTGCGGTTGCGGCGGTGAATGCCATTGCCATGAGCATGAATTAAACCTCAATTATAATATTCCTTTTGACGCCTATCAAATCCATTTTGTAAACGGCAAGTTTATCCCGATTTTTCCGGCTTTGCCGAAAGGCATGGAAATCATTACTTTGATGGAAGCGGTTTTGATTGATGAAGCAAAGGAATATCTGGGAAAAATCGTTGATGTCAACAGCCATCCTTTTGCTGCTTTAAACAGCGCCTATATGGAAGAAGGCATTTATATCCGCATTAATAAAAACGTCAAACTCGACAAGCCGATTATGTTGATTAATCATACCGAAGCCGGTGATAATAATCTGTTTTACAACCTGCGTAATCTGGTCGTTCTGGAAAGCGGTGCCGAGGCTGAGCTCGTTGAGTGGTACAAATATGCCGGTGCGCAGAAATCACGTTATTTTGCCAATATCGTAACTGAAATCGCGCTGGGTAAGGATGCCAAACTCCGCCATTACAAATTGCAGAATGAGGCTTTCAAAGCCAATCATGTGGCAATGACGGCAGTCAAACAAAAAGCTGAGTCGCAATATCAGAGCTTTTGCCTGCAAAAAGGCGCCAATATCGGCCGCAACGAGGTAAAAGTACAGCTGACTGATGAGAATGCCCGGGCCGAAGTTAATGCTGCTTATATCATGTCCGGCTGGGCAACTTTGGATACCACCACGGATATTGAACATTTATCACCGCAGACTTTTTCCGAGCAGTTAGTTAAGGGTGTTGTTAACGGTGATGCCAAAGGTGTTTTTCAGGGCAAAATCCACATCGCCCATGATGCCGTCAAAACTGAGGGGCGCCAGCTGCATAAAGCTTTGCTCTTGTCGGATACGGCCGAGATTGATGTGAAGCCGGAGTTGGAGATTTTTGCCGACGATGTCAAATGTTCGCACGGCGCCGCCAGCGGCGAGCTGGATGAACTGCAATTGTTTTACATGCAGTCGCGCGGTATTTCTCTTGAAGAAGCTAAACAAATTCTGATTGATGCTTATCTTGAAGATGTCATTGCCAAAATTGAGAACCCCGAAGTGCGCGATTGGATAAAAGCCGCCGCTCGACCGGAGCCGGCTGTATGACAACTTTTATTGAAAATGCCGAAGGCGAAAAACTGGCAGTTTTGGTGGAAGGCTTGGAAAACCGGGCCAACCGCCGATTGGTTTTTATTGAGCATGGGTTGTCAAGTTTTAAGGAATATCATGTTGTTCGCCGCGCTGCCGAGGCTTTTTTGAAGAACGGCTATGTTGTCGTCACTTTTGACACCCGATTTTCTTTCGGTGAAAGCGACGGCAATATTGAACATACCTGCCTGACAAATTCTCTGGCTGATTTGCACACGGTGATAGATTGGGCCGCAAAACAGGATTTCTATGCCGAGCCTTTTGCTCTTTGCGGTCATTCTCTGGGAGGCGGCAGCGTCTTGAAATATGCCGAAGATTATCCCGACCGTGTCAATCGTCTGGTCGGGCTTGGCGCAATGGTCGGCGGCAAATATTATCTGCGCTCTTATATGCTTAATAATAAAGCTGTCTCTTATACACATCTGACGC
>URWU01000154.1 GCA_900551585.1 uncultured Alphaproteobacteria bacterium
TACGAGATGTAGCTCCGTCTCGTGGGCTCGGAGATGTGTATAAGAGACAGTTCATCAGCAGAACAGAATTTTACAAATTCTTTTCCTGCTCTATGGTTTGGACAACAAACTCATAAAAGATGCGATCTTCTTCATGCAAAGCCTGGTCGCGTTTTTCTTTGGCGCGAGCCAAGTCTGCACCGTCAACCGAAAATACTTTTTCGCTGGATATTGCACAGCGGTTACGTGCCACATCCGCCAAGCCGCCTTTGATAAAATAGCGCTCAACCGGTTTCAACTGATTATCCAGCAGTTTGACAACACCGTTGCGCAGCAAAAACAGCGTCGGAGCCCTATCCGGCAGGATTGTCACATCGCCGTTGGCTGCCGGAATCTGCACAGCCGCAACTTTTTTGGTGCTGAACACCTTATACGGACGCGAGATTCTGAAAAGTATTTCTTTTAACATGGTCAATCCTATCTCTTATGCAGCTTGTTCCATTTTCTTGGCTTTAGCCAGAGCGTCATCAATGGTACCGACCATATAGAAAGCCTGTTCGGGAATATTGTCATATTTGCCTTCAATAATTCCCTTAAAGCCTTTGATGGTGTCTTCCAATTTGACAAACACGCCCGGCGTACCGGTAAAGACTTCGGCAACGTGGAAAGGCTGAGACAAAAATCTCTGAACCTTACGGGCACGAGCCACAGTCAGTTTATCTTCTTCGGACAGTTCGTCCATACCCAGAATGGCAATAATATCCTGCAGAGATTTATATTTCTGCAAAATCTCCTGCACCTGACGGGCAACGTGATAATGCTCTTCGCCAATCACCTGCGGATCCAAAATACGGGAAGTTGAATCCAACGGGTCAACCGCCGGGAAAATACCAAGCTCGGCAATCTGACGAGACAGAACCGTTGTCGCATCCAAGTGGGCAAAAGTGGTTGCCGGAGCCGGGTCAGTCAAGTCATCGGCCGGAACATAAACAGCCTGAACGGAAGTAATAGAACCGTTCTTGGTTGACGTAATACGTTCCTGCATGGCACCCATATCCGTACCCAATGTCGGCTGGTAACCAACCGCTGACGGAATACGTCCGAGCAGAGCGGAAACCTCTGAACCGGCCTGGGTGAAACGGAAGATGTTATCGACAAAGAACAACACGTCCTGATGTTCTTCATCACGGAAATATTCGGCCTGAGTCAAACCGGACAAAGCAACACGGGCACGGGCTCCGGGGGGCTCGTTCATCTGGCCGTAAACAAGCACGGTTTTAGACTTGTCGCCGTCCATATCAATAACGCCGGAATCAATCATTTCATGATAAAGGTCATTACCTTCGCGGGTTCTCTCGCCGACACCGGCAAAAACAGAATAGCCACCGTGGCCTTTGGCAATATTGTTAATCAGCTCCATAATCAAAACGGTTTTACCAACGCCGGCACCGCCGAACAGACCGATTTTACCGCCTTTGGCATAAGGTTCCAACAAGTCGATAACCTTAATACCCGTTGTCAAAACCTCAGTCTCGGTCGACTGATCGACAAAGGCCGGAGCCGGACGGTGAATCGGGAAATATTGTTTGGCTTTAACCTCTCCGCGGCCGTCTACAGGCTCGCCGATAACGTTAATAATGCGGCCGAGTAAACCCGGACCGACGGGAACTTCAATCGGGTGTCCGGTATTGACAACTTCCAAACCTCTGACCAGACCGTCAGTGGTATCCATGGCAATACAACGGACAACTTCTTCACCCAAGTGCTGAGCAACTTCCAAAACCAGATTGCGGCCATGGTTGTCACATTCCAAAGCAGTCAAAATCGGCGGCAGTTCTTCAACGTTTTCAAACTTGACGTCAACAACGGCGCCCAGAACCTGAGAAATGCGTCCCAAAGAGCCTTTGGGTTTATCTTTTTTGATGTCTTTTTTGATGGTTTTGACATCTTTTTTGTTATTGCTTTTGATTTCCGCAATGGCTTTTTCCTCAGCGGCATATTGCTCGGCGCGCTGTTTGGCTGCCGAAACTTTAGCCGGCTTTTTGGCGGGAGCGGCTTTTGCCTTGCTCACCGTTTTTTTCGGGGCTGCAGCCTTCTTTGCGGGGGTGGTTTTCTTCTCTGTCATTTCACTCTCCTTAAAACTCTTTTATTACAGCGCTTCCGCACCGGAAATAATCTCAATCAGTTCGGTGGTAATTGCCGTCTGGCGAATGCGGTTGTATTTAATGGTCAATTTGCCAATCATATCGCTGGCGTTGCGCGTTGCATTATCCATCGACGTCATGCGGGCACCGTGCTCGGAAGCCTGCGAATGAACAATCGCCTGAAAAATCGACCCGCGGAAAATCAGCGGCAAAATGCCTGTCAATAATTCCATTTTACCCGGCTCGTAATCATAAAACGCACCACGAACAACGTTGGTCGGCACATGGAGCTTATTATACTCGTAGTCTTCCACTTTGACCGGCAGCAAAGGCCCGGTCATAATCTGGCGGTTGATGGCTGATTTGAAGTGGCTGACCACAACTTCGCAGACATCAATTTCACCTTTGTTATAAGCGTCCAGAATATAATAACCGATATCAGAAGCTTCATAATATTTGGCACCCTTAGAGGAAACGCCCTCTTTGGTTCCGACGATTAAATCGGCATATTTGCGCTTTAAGATATCGCTGCCTTTTTTGCCAACGCAGTAAACAAAAACTTCTTTACCCGCTTTTTTCAGTTCATCAATCCGGCGCGCCGCTTCTTTAGCAACATTGGCATTGTAACTGCCGCACAAACCGCGGTCGGAAGTGAAAACCACCAGCAGGTATTTTTTATCGCTGCCGTTGCCGGCCATCAGCTTCGGCCATTTGACCGCCTCGCCGGTGACAGCTTCCTGTTGTTTTAATTCTAAAATCAGGCGATTGGCGGAAGCCAGAAGATTATGATTATAAAATTCTGACTTCGCAATCAAACCTTGAGATCTGCGCAAGCGGGAAGCAGCAACCATCTTCATCGCGGAAGTGATTTTCTGGGTCGATTTGATAGTACTGATACGAGTTCTTAACTCTTTTAGTCCTGCCATTTTCTCTTCCTAAGCTGCTTCTTCACTCTTCTTAAATTCACTCAAGAAGTTATCATAAAAATCGGTTAATTTCTTATCCAATTCTTCAGAGATAACTTTCTTTTCCCTGATTTCTTCCAGATATTCCGGATAGTTGGCCTTGATATCAGCCAGAGCCTTTTTCTCAAATTCACCGACCTCTCTGAGTTCGATTTTATCAAGATAGCCGCGGACGCCGGCAAAAATTGCAACAACTTCTTCGGCTACGGGCATCGGATGATACTGAGGCTGTTTCAACAGCTCGGTCAAGCGGGCACCGCGAGCCAGCAACTGCTTGGTTGCCGGATCCAAATCGGAGGCAAACTGAGCAAATGAGGCCATTTCACGGTATTGTGCCAGTTCCAGTTTAATCTTACCGGCAACTTGTTTCATTGCCTTGATTTGTGCGGCAGAACCAACACGGCTGACCGAAATACCAACGTTGACGGCCGGACGAATACCCTGATAGAACAAACTGGTTTCAAGGAAGATTTGTCCGTCGGTAATAGAAATCACATTAGTCGGAATATACGCAGAAACGTCACCGGCCTGGGTTTCAATTACCGGAAGAGCAGTCAGCGAACCGCCGCCCAACTCGTCATTCATTTTTGCAGCGCGTTCCAACAAACGTGAGTGCAAATAGAAAACGTCACCCGGATAAGCTTCACGTCCTGGCGGACGGCGCAGCAGCAGAGACATTTGTCTGTAGGCCGTTGCCTGCTTGGTTAAGTCATCAAAAAAGATAACGGCATTCATTCCGTTATCACGGAAATATTCACCCATTGCGCATCCGGAGTACGGAGCAATAAACTGCATCGGCGCCGGGTCGGAAGCCGTAGCGGCAACAACGATGGTATAATCCATTGCGCCGTAGTCGCGCAGAGTTTTTACCACCTGAGCCACGGTCGAACGTTTTTGACCGACAGCAACATAAATGCAGTATAATTTTTCTTTTTCGGATTTAGCCTGTTCGTTAATCCGTTTCTGATTTAAAATGGTATCAATGATAATGGCTGTTTTACCGGTTTGGCGGTCGCCAATAATCAATTCGCGCTGACCGCGGCCAATCGGCACCAGGGAGTCAACGATTTTCAAACCGGTCTGCATCGGCTCATAAACGCTGCGACGGGCGATAATGCCGGGAGCCTTAACTTCCGACAAGCCTGTCTCTTATACACATCTCCGAGCCCACGAGACGGAGCTACATCTCGTA
>URWU01000155.1 GCA_900551585.1 uncultured Alphaproteobacteria bacterium
GCTCGGAGATGTGTATAAGAGACAGTATTTATATTGAGTTAATTGCCTTTCTGGGGTCTCGCTTGTCTGAAGTATCGTCGTTAAAATGTATTGAATATATTGATAAAATATCCTATTATATATTCATGCTTTTGGCAAGCTGGCTCGTTCGTGTAAAGATTTCATCAGCCAATATCAAAGTAATATAACCTTTAGAAGTTTTTTATCCGGTAAAAAGGTTACGAACGCTAAAAGAAGAGATAGAAAGCTTCCGTTGACAAAGGATTATATTATGGACAATATTTCTTATTTTAAATTACAAGCCAAAAATTTGTATCGTGATTTTAAACTTGATTTTATGAATGAAGATGAGGCTTATAATTTTTCTCCGAAATTTTTTGATATTAACAGTATTTTATCCGATTTTGAAATAAATCCGGATGATTTTTCATTAATGAAAGCTCAGCATATTCTTGCGAAATTGGTTGGCTTCATATCTTGGGATGAATTAATTAAAGCATCAGATAAAGTCTTGGAACAAAAAAAGATGTTCTGGAAAACTTAAATGTTAAGGTTAAAAAGAATAAAATTTATCATATTGATTTATCGTTATATGAAAAAATTGACGAGGGTTCCGCCGGTGATTATTTATTAAAATGTCCGCGCTTAAAAGAATTAGAAGAAATTCTAACATTAAAGCCTAATTGTTATTTTATGTCTTGTGGTGGTGAAAATCTTAAGAAATTTCAGAAAGATACAAAACATATTTATGTTAATGTGTGTCCGAAAAATTCTACAATTCGTGTTTTGATTCCTGAAGCGGCATATCCTGCTTGGTATGCCGTGAGCGTAAAGAATATCCATACCTGTTCGCAAACCGTGAGTTAAGCATCACCGATATAAATGGCAGCCGGTAATCTTTGTTTACAATAAGGTATTTTTTGAGCCGAATATAATTCTCTTCAAGAAAAATAAAGAATTGGGATGTATGTTGATGTCATGGATGTATAACCTGTTTTGATGAGAGCGCTAATGAAATGTATTCTATGTGTTTTACTTTTGTGTTTCTTTTTTATGAGAGAAGCAGCGGCAATTGACCTGAGCAGTATGACTATTGAAAAATATGAGCAAATAGAGCAAATTCGCCAACAGAGCGATATTCCGTTAATCGCGGCCGTGCAAAAAGGTGATATTGAGCAGGTGCAAACTCTGTTAGAGCAAGGCGTGGATATTAATATTCGTGACGGCGCAGAAAATACCGCCTTGCTGGAAGCCGTTAAAAAACAGCATATAGATATTCTGAAGCTTTTATTAGCCAGAGGAGCAGACCCCAATGTACATGCTCTGGAGCTAACTTACTCAATCTCTTATTCTCAAGGCAATCAAAAAGTTGAGTTTTATCAACACAAAGGCAACACCCCGTTATCCTTGGCGATTTTGACTAATCATCCGGATATTGTTGAACTGTTGGTAAAAAGCGGAGCGGATACAAATCTCCGGCTTGAGCAGGGAATGACAGCCCTGAGTCTGGCTGCAAAAGCCAAAGCGGTGAAAAGTGTTAAAATATTATTGGAACATGGAGCTGATACATCCGTAAAAGACAAACTTGGCTGGGGAGTGCTGATTCATGCTCTCTCTGAACTTGACGAGGCAGCATCGGCGAAAATTTTGATGGACATCATTGAATCTACCCAAAATGCCCCCAATATGCAAATGGATTTTTTGTCTTTAGACGAAGAAAAAATAAAACAAGAAGAGGAAAAAAATAAACAAGAATTTTTACAAATGGCCGATTTGCTGATTGCTTACGGAGCAGATGTTAATGCCAAGGAACTGCCATTGATGTACTTTTCAGAATATCCCAATGCGGAGGCAGTCAAATTTTTGTTGGAGCACGGTGCAGAGGTTAACTTGCAGGATGAAAACGGAAAAACAGCTTTGATGCATGCCGCAGGCAATGTTGAAACAGACGCCAAAACACAGATTGTTAAAATGCTGTTGGATAACGGTGCAAAAGCTAATATGCGTGATAAATCGGGTGAAACGGCATTAGATATGGCTGCCAGAGCAGAAGACGGACTTCCCTCTCTTAAACTGATTCTGGCTCATCTAAATTCTAATGATTTGGCCACACAGGGAGGCAAAAGCTTATGGAATGCCTATGTTTTTGCATCGGCAATTTCCGGTAATAGCCAAAATCTGGATTTTTTGTTGGAGCAAGGGATTGATGTCAATTATCACCATGATCAGGGCTTTACCGTTTTAATAGAAGCAGTAGGAGAAAATGATATTGCGACAGTACAAAAACTTCTCAAAAAAGGAGCAGACGTCAATCTCAAAACAACAAATTTCTGGGGTGGCACAGCCTTGATGAAAGCAGCAGA
This sequence comes from uncultured Alphaproteobacteria bacterium, assembly GCA_900551585.1. GTDB lineage: Bacteria > Pseudomonadota > Alphaproteobacteria > RF32 > CAG-239 > CAJLXD01. The sequence continues at coordinate 2,364 of URWU01000155.1, forward strand.
AAACGGAAATGAAGAAATAGTCCGTTTGTTGTTGGAGCATGGCGCAGATGTCAATGTTCTTGATAACTATAAGGAAGCGGCTCTGGTCTATGCCGTCAAGAAAGGACATGAAAATATTGTTTCTTTATTATTAAAACACGGTGCACGGGTTACCGGAAAAGGTTTTTATCGCAAAACAGTATTGGATTATGCAAAAGAAAACAAAAATCAGCGTATCATTGATTTGTTGCAATCTCACGGTGCGGTTTAAATCTGATTATATAATTGGTATATCGAATTTTAAACTAGAAAAACGGTGTATAAAACACCGTTTTTTTGTTGTATATACTTCTGAAAGTCTGTTTTTCAAAATTGAGATTATTTAAACTCAAATATAAAAAAGGTATTGACTTAGAGTTAACTCGAAGAATTACAATGCAATATCTTTAAGAGATATTTTGTAATTTACGGGAGAAAAAGTATGAGGATTTTTGTATTTTTATTTTTGATTCTTATCTGCATTGGCGGATTAATATGGACATTTTATCCGAGTGATATTTGGGATAAAACTTTTGCCAAAAGTGATAAAGTTGACGTCAAAAAGGTAACATTTAAAAATCGTTACGGCATTAAATTAGTCGGTGATTTATATATACCTAAAAATAAAACAGCCGGAAAACTGCCGGCAATTGCAGTCTCCGGCCCGTTTGGTGCGGTTAAGGAACAGTCCTCCGGATTATATGCCCAGACAATGGCTGAGCAAGGCTTTATTGCGCTGGCATTTGATCCCTCTTATACAGGGGAGAGCGGTGGTGAACCGAGGCTTGTGGCATCTCCTGATATTAATACCGAAGATATGAGTGCGGCAGTTGATTTTTTGAGTGTTCAAGATGATGTTGATGCAGATAAAATCGGCGTTATCGGTATCTGCGGCTTTGGCGGTTTTGCCTTGAATGCCGCCGCAATGGATACCAGAATTAAAGCAACTGTCACTTCTACAATGTATGACATGAGCAGGGTTAATGCCAACGGTTATTTTGACGCCATGAGCAGTGAAGAACGCTATCAGCTGAAAGAAAAGCTTAATGCTCAACGGACTAAAGATTTCAAATCAGGGACTTATGCGGCAGAATCCGGATTGCCGGACAAATTGACCGGCGATGAACCGCAATTTGTTAAAGATTACTATGATTATTACAAAACACCGCGCGGCTATCACAAACGTTCTAAGAATTCTAATACCGGCTGGAATATGACATATGCCCTGTCATTTATCAATATGCCGATTTTGACACGCAGCGATGAGATTAAAAGCCCTGTTTTGATGCTTCACGGTGAAAACGCCCACAGCCGTTATTTTTCAGAGGATGCCTATAAAAAACTGACCGGAAATAATAAAGAGCTGATGATTATTCCGGGGGCTAACCACGTGGATTTATATGATCAGAAAGATAAAATTCCGTTTGATAAAATAACCGAGTTTTTCAAACTTAACTTAAAGTAGATTCTGCTTATAATATACAGGATAAAACAAAGGCTTTACTTAATTGTAAAGTCTTTGTTTTCATAAGGACGGAATATTGACTTCTGTTTCCGATTTTCCTATACTCCGGCATTATATAACCACGGAGATATCAAATGAAAATCTTAAGCCTCGCGGCCGGTATTTTATTGTTGGCCGGCTGTGCAAACAACAACGGATATTATAATAACGGCGCCTATGATTCTTATAATCAGGTTTCGCAGTCTTTGGATGATATTCATAATGCGGCCCAAAAAATTAAAGACGCCAAGAATGAGTATAAGCGTTATGATAATGAAGGGGACGATTATTTTGAGAATAAAGCCAAAGAACGTCTTCTGCAAAGGCATTATGAAATTAAAAATAAAGGTCAGCGTTTGAAGCAAGACTGGAACGATATTTTTGATTAAGTTC
>URWU01000156.1 GCA_900551585.1 uncultured Alphaproteobacteria bacterium
CCGATGTATTTTCCGGCACTACTGTCTTTTCCTTTTTTCCGGAACTTTTTTCCTGGTGCGCGGCCTGAGTCTTCTCTTTTATTTCTTTTGAAGCCTTCTTTCCGGCCTCAACCAGATGAGGAACTTCATCTTTGATTTTATTCATCAAATGCGGCAGCCTTTCCGCATTATATATAGCAATTACAATAATTGCCACTAAGACCCATATCATCAACTTTCTCCTTTCTTCAACATTTGATGCAATACTTCAGTTGCATCATAGGAACATTTCACATTAAGTATACTGCCAATCTTTTCTTTATATTGCAGTTCAATATTCTTAACATCAACACATTTAGGCTTGTTATGAATAACTTTTTTTATGTTGGCATACCTTTGCAACGATTTTTCGGTCATAAAGCATCGTTCGCCGCAGACCGCCGTTAAGTCTTTTATCCGTCCCGAACAACAGCAAACGGCATCAACCCCGGCTCTTATGCTAAGAGATGCCCTTTCAGCAATTGTTCCTTTTAAGGCATGCATATCAATTGCATCAGAAATCAGAAAACCGTCAAAACCGATAATACCGCGAATGAGTTTGTCAATGGCCTTAACGCTTTGCGTCACCGGCAGTTTGTCATCAATTTCCGGCAGCAGAATATGTGCGGTCATTCCGGCAGCGGCGCGGCGGTTCTGAATAAACGGGTAAAAGTCTTTTTGAAGCTCGTTAAGGCTGAAGTTTAGCACCGGCAGTGCCAGATGAGGGTCGACGGTTGCGCGCCCGTGCCCGGGCATATGTTTAATGCAGGGGCAGATACCAGCTTTCTGATATTCGTCAATCATCATGCTTCCGTATGACGCAGTCTTTTTTTCATCAGCGCCGAAACAGCGGCTTTTCAAAACCGATGATGTTTCCGGATAAGCAATATCCAAAACCGGAGCATAATTAAGATTTATGCCTGTCTCATGCAGGTCTTCGCTGATTAAGGCCGCATGGCTGCGGATTGTCTTTTCTGCCGTCTGTTGGCCGAATTTTACCTCAATTTGTCCCAGCTCCGCCTGAGCGGCATAAGCACGGAATTCCGGCTCGGCCAAACGTCTGATGCGGCCGCCTTCCTGATCAACGCCAATCAAAACATCATCTCTGCCGATAACGGTTTTCACCTCTGTTATCAGATTTTGCAGCTGGCGCTTGCTCTCAATGTTTCGGCCGAAAATAGTAATTCCGAGCGGGTTTGCCTGTTCCAGAATTCTTTTTTCATTATCACTGAGCTTTGTTCCGGCAACAGAAAGCATTGCCGCTAAAATCGGTTTTTCCATTTGCCGCCTATATCAACATTGAAATAAAAAATTTGGAAACATTAATCATATACCAGCCGAACAGGTTCAAATCAATATGCAGCTGGCGGCCGATAACCGGCAAAATGAACGCAATGCCGATAATTGTTAACAGGCCGGCATGTTCGGAATTAACATATTTTTGTGCCCAGGGCTTGTTAATCCAGCCGAAGAAAATTTTTGACCCGTCCAAAGGCGGAATAGGCAGCAGATTAAAAACGGCCAGCACAATATTATAAACGACCATATTAATCAGAAAAACGCCGAAAATACTTTGCAGCATGGGAGCTGAAAAAAAGTCGACCAGATAAAGCAGAATTGCAGAAGCCAGAGCCAGAAAAATGTTGACGATAATACCCGCTGAAGCAACCAGCAGCATATCGCGGTTTGATTTCAGCTTGGAAAAATTAACCGGAACAGGCTTGGCCCAGCCGAAAAGAAAACCGACGCCGGAATAATAAAGCAGCGCCGGCAGGATAATCGTGCCGAACGGGTCAATATGACGGATAGGATTCAACGACAAACGGCCAAATCTTTTGGCCGTGTCGTCGCCGAGTTTATAAGCTGTGTATCCGTGCGCAATTTCATGCAGGATAATGGCAATCAAAATCGGTATAAAATTAACCAGAATGACAATCAGATTAGCAAGCATCTTACTTTTTCTTTACAATACAGGTTCCGCCCAAAGCTTTGATGTCGTTGCACAAGCTGTCGGCTTCGGGTTTGGTTTTGAACGCTCCTGCTTTGAGGCGGTAGAAAACGCCTTTGGCACCAAGGTCGGCTTCTTCGATTTCATAAGGCTGTTTGGCAAGAACGTTATATTTTTTGCTCAGTGATTTCCAAGATTTTTCAACAGCGGCTTTGTTGTTGGAAGACATCAGCTGAACCTGCCATGCGCCGGCCGGAACAGTCAAATCCAAGAAATCTTCAGTTTTAACGGTAACTTTTTCTTCTTTAACCGGTTGCGGTGCCGGAGCTTTAACCTCTTTGACTTCCGGTTTAGGGGCATCATTTGCCTGGTCGGCAATTTCGTTCATGGCCTGAGCCAGAGTTTTTTCCTGAGGAGCAGCCGGAGCTTCTTTAGCTTCGCTGACTTTCGGAGCTTCGGCAATCTGAATGATTTTTTCAGCTTCGCTGACAACATCTGTTTTACCGTTTGCGGTTTCAACGGCTTCTGCCTGGGCAACGGTTTCAACAACGGGGGCATTTTCACTCGGGGTAATGACCGGCAGTTTCGGCTCTTCCGGCGGCGGCAGCAGATTCTCAACAACTTTGCTGTTGTCTTCGCTCTTGTCTAAAATGCCGTAGACGGATTTGTCCTGATTGAGAATTTCCATGCCGCCGGGCTCGGTGGGCTGAACTTTGATAGCAGTCTGCGGACGGCGGATAACCGGCAGCTCGGCCGCTGTTTCCTGAGCATAACGCGGAGATAAAACAAACCAGCCGACAATACCGGCCAGAACCACACCGGAAACGGCGCCGATAAAGACGCTTTTGGAGCGGTTGAGTTCGTTTTTTCTTTCCTCAAATGAAGTATTTGACTGTTCGGCAATTTTCTGGCGGAATTCGTTCAGAAAATCTTCATTTTTGTTATCGTCCGGAAACTCTGGGAACATAAGGCTTCTCCTGCTAATAAACTTATTCTGCCCTTAACTTAACGCAAAAAACTTTATAATCATTTAATATTTATCATTTTCTCGCTGTTTTCGCTCAAAAACGCGTATGTGGGTCATAGAGTTTTTTGTGTTCCTCAATCGCGCACATATCGGTCATGTTGGCAATATATTCGCAAACCGTTTCAGCCACCTCGGCTTCGCTTGATTTGGCGTTGAGCTGCTTGCGCTCTTCCATCGGCAAAAGCTTCCAGTCGCACATAAAAATCGCAAACAATTCTTCAACAATGCGCTGCGATTTCATATCCATCCGCGTGACTGATGTGTTGGTATAAAAATGCGCTTTCAAAAACCGGTGCAGCTGGTCGATTTCTGCATGCAGTTTGTCTGAAAAATCAATAATAAAGCCTTTATGTTTTCGGGCGTCTTCCGCCGTAACGATTTTGTGCTTTTTCAAATTTGCTTTGGAATTGTCGAGAATGTCAAAAACCATGCGCGCAATCATGTTGCGGGTCACGGCGTAGATTTTCAAATTATCGTCGGCCTGAGGATTTTCTGCTTCAAATTTGTTGAGGATTTCATTGATAAACGGTAGTTCGCGCAAGTCTGTCAGACTGAAAAATCCGGCACGGCAGCCGTCGTCAATATCATGGTTGTTATAAGCAATATCATCGGCAAAAGAGGCAACCTGCGCTTCCAGTGACGGATAATGAGTGATGTCCAAATCAAACTTTTTATTAAATTCTTTCAAATACTTGCTGGTCACTTTTTTAAGCGGTCCGTTATGTTTTACGGTTCCTTCAAGCGTTTCCCAGGTTAGATTCAGACCTTCAAATTCCGGATAATGGACTTCGGTTTTTGTCATGATTTTCAAAGAATGGATATTATGGTCAAAGCCGCCGTATTTTTTCATGGCGTTTTGCAGGCCGCGCTCGCCGGCGTGCCCGAAAGGCGAATGCCCGAGGTCGTGAGCCAGAGCAATGGCTTCGCCGAGTTCTTCGTTCAGCTCCAGACATTTGCAGAGCGTGCGTGTGATTTGGGCGACTTCAATGCTGTGGGTGAGGCGGGTGCGATAATTTTTGCCTTCATGATAAGCAAAGACCTGCGTTTTGCCGTCCAGACGGCGGAAAGCCGAAGAATGAATCAATCTGTCTCTGTCGCGTTGGAACGGCGAGCGGATAATGTTGGTAAAATCGGGATACAGCCGCCCGCGGCTCATTTCCGGTTTGGTGGCATAAGTTGCTAAATCCATCTTTTTTTCGCTTTCATAATGTTTATTTTTAATATACCTGTCTCTTATACACATCTCCGAGCCCACGAGACGGAGCTACATCTC
>URWU01000157.1 GCA_900551585.1 uncultured Alphaproteobacteria bacterium
TCCTTAATCTTTTTGTTATATAAACAAATCTATCTGATGAACAATGTTTTAAAATATTTTGCGAATCGGCGCAAGAGTCAAAGAGGCGGGAATCGTGGCAAAAGCTAAGAAAAAGACAAAAAAGAACAAAAAAAGAGAGTCAAAACAAAAGGTTAAGAATCGGCGTCTGCTGTTAAAAATTATTGCCGTGCTGGTGATAACTTTCTTAACTTATTTGGCCTATTGCATCGTTACCCTGCCGGATATTAACGAGGCGGTCAACCGCACGCGCCAGCCGTCAACAACCATTGCCGCCGAAAACGGTAATGAAATCACCACTTTCGGCAGCGTTTATTCCGAAGTTATTCATGTTGACGATTTGCCGCAATATGTTCCCGACGCCATTATCTCGACCGAAGACCGGCGTTTTTACAGCCATTTCGGCTTTGACATCATTTCTTTTACCCGCGCCATGCTGACAAATATGTTCCTGGGGCGCTATGCCCAGGGCGGCAGCACAATCACCCAGCAGGTGGCCAAGAATCTATTTTTGACACCGAATAAAAATATCAAGCGCAAAACTCAGGAGCTGCTGCTGGCATTTTGGCTTGAGCATAAATTTTCCAAAGAGCAGATTTTGACCCTTTATCTGAACCGTGTTTATCTCGGTTCGGGTACCTACGGCATTGAGGCAGCCAGCCAAAAGTATTTTCAAAAATCATCACGCGATTTAAATCTTAAAGAAGCGGCGGTAATTGCCGGAATGCTTAAAGCTCCGTCGCGCTATAATCCGATTGCCTCTGAAAAACGCGCTGTTGACCGAGCCAAAGTGGTTTTGCAGAATATGGTCAATAATCATGCGTTGACAGAAATACAAATGGAAAATGCCCTTAAAATGCGTCTCGGACCCGAGAAAAAATATAATGTCAAAGATGCCATGCATTTTGCCGACTGGGTTTATAACGACGTCAATTCTTATATCGGCGAACGCAGCAGCGATATTTATGTTCTGACAACGCTTAATCAGGATTTGCAGCAAGCCGCCACAGATATTTTACAGCAAGCTATTGCCGCCAACAGCAAAAATAAACATGTTACACAGGGAGCCGTTGTCGTTATGGACAAGAGCGGCGCCATCAAAGCGATGGTCGGCGGTTTGGATTATAATAAAAGCCAGTTTAACCGGGCGGTTCAGGCTTTGCGCCAGCCGGGATCGGCTTTCAAAACCTTTGTTTATCTGACGGCGATTCAGGACGGTTTCGACCCGGATGACAAAATCATGGACAGTCCGCTGTCTATCGGCAAATGGAAGCCGGAAAACGCCGATAAAAAATATCACGGCGAAGTCACTCTGACCGAAGCCTTGGCAAAATCATACAATCTGGCAACCATTAATTTATCGGAAATGTTGACCCGCTCCGAGATTATCCGCAATGCCAAACGCATGGGAATCAGCACCGAGATTGAGAACAGCCCGGCCTTGGCACTCGGTACCTCGGAAGTAAAAGTAATTGACATGGCCGCAGCTTATGCATCGCTGGCAAACGGCGGCTATGCCGTCTGGCCTTATGCCATCAGCGAGATATATACCAAAGACGGTTTCCAGCTTTATCAGCGTGCCGGCGACAGCGAAAACCGCATTATCAAAGAAAGAGATGTTGAGAAATTAACCACCATGCTGCAGGAAGTGATTAAATCCGGCACCGGACGCAAAGCACAGATTGCAGGCTTTGCCGCCGGAAAAACCGGCACCAGCCAAGATAACCGCGATGCCTGGTTTGTCGGTTTCAATGACAAACTGATTGCCGCCGTCTGGCTCGGCAATGACGATAATTCGCCGATGAAGGGGGTTTCCGGCTCCAATCTGCCGGCGGAAATTTGGAAAAAGATTATGAGCCGGGCAGAAGCTAAATGACCGCTAACAAATGACAAGAGAGGCAGGCAATGAAAAAACTATTGGTGTTTTTGACGATTGTTGTTGTTTTTATGGGACTACTGGTTTTTTCAATTATGGTTGAAGATAAAACTCCGACCGCGCCGCAGGTATCAGTTAACGGACAGTCAGCCGATTATTAAGGAGCAGAAGATGAAAAGACTGATTATAATCATTGCCGTTCTGGCGCTGGCTGCCGCTGTAATCTACTGGTATCGCAGTCAAAAAACGCAACCAAATCCGGTCGCAAATACCGAATCAACTGCAATCAACACAATGCCGCAGGCAAAATAAATCAATGGTGATGATCCGGTTCTTCGTACATATCAACCGGCTCGCCGTTCATAACCTTTTTTAAGACGGCGCGGGCGTTAAAAATGCCGTTCTTATCCTGAGTAATAACCCCGACAACACCCGTATATTCTTCGGTTTGAGCCAGTCTGTCGACGGCCTGTTCCGGAGCGGCGGCATTTTCAAAAGTCTGAACCAGCAGCATAACCGTATCATAAACGGTGCCCAACGCGTCATTACTGTTTGTTTCGGGATAAGCCCTTTTGACCCGATTGTTGAAAATGTCCATGCTGTGCGCAACATCGGTGTAATAAGCACCGTCAATTACCTTAAAATCAGAAAGGTTTGAAAAAGTTTCAATATTGGTCAAAACGGCAGGAATTGCCGCAGTTTTATAGTCTGCAACAAAAGGTGCAATCTGCTCTTTTTCAATTTGCAGTAAATAAGCGTCGGCATTAACGGCTTTGGTTTCCGTCAGCAGCGGCAGAAAATCTTTTTCCTGAGGCGCCAGCCAGAATGAGGTTATTTTAATCTCGTCCGGAGCAGCCAGTTCCTGCAGTTTTTCATGCAGCGCATGTGTTTCAGGATTTTCCGCACCGATAAAAACGATATTTTTATAATGATGTTCTTTGTAAAAATTCAACATAGAAACAATCATTTTTTCCGGCATAGTCCAGTTCATGAAATTATATTTGCCGTCGGCAATTTTGTTATCAACAGCACCGAAATTGACATGAATAATTTTATCTTTTTCCGCCTGAGGGGCAATAAAATTTCCGGCAACAGCGCCAAAAGTGATAACGGCGCTGACTTTGTCTGCATTCTTTTGCTTTTCATAAACGGCGGCAATATCCTGCGTATCGTCAATCACAAAACGGTAATCATATTTCGGGTCCTGATATTTTAAGTCATCACGGGCAAGCAGCAGGGCATTTTTGAAACCGGTTCCCTTCTCTGCCGAATCACCGCTCAGCGGAAAGACAGCTCCGATTTTGATAACCGGTTTTGCTGCCGGACGTTTGAGGACTACGGACAAATCGGTTGAAGCGGCAGATAACGCATTGTCATCTGTCGAGGGTTTGGGTTCTGCAACCGCAACAACTTCTTTTTCTTTCGGAAGCGGCTGGGGTTCAGGCTTCCAGAAAACGGCCGTTAAAACTGCGATGACGATTAAGGCGCCCCAAATTTTTTTTGTCATGATACCCTCTTTTGCTGATGAATAATGATTTTAAGTATAATCAGCAGCAAGCGAAATGCAATCATAAACTCAGCGGTCTTTTATATGACGGGTTAATTGCGGCGATGCTGTTTTGCTGAAAGCAAGATAATTGCGGTGATGAGCGGCTTCAACCTCTTCGCGGCTGATGAGCGGCGGATTGTGAGCAAGGGTTTCTGGTTTGTCGGAAGCCAGCAGCGCGGCGCAGAGTTCCTGAGAGACAATGCCGCAGACGCCTTTTTCGCGGCAGACCGGTTTATCATTATGGTGCAGGTTTATTTTCTTAAAACCGGACTTTGTCATTTTCAGTTCAAGGTGGCGTAAAACAGCTTCACATTCGGCAGAGAAATCCAGATGCGGTTTGTAGTCTTTTTGTCCCGGGCGGAAAGCATGCTGTTCAAGCAGAATGATATCCAGAGTTTTGTCAGCTTTCATATCCAGACAAAGCGCCGTGCCGTGTTCTTCTTTGCCGCTACCCTGCGGCTGTGAGATTGTCAGCGGTATCACCACTTTTGCCGTCGGCAGCTCATCCATTATCAGCGTTTTATTAAAAACCGTTACAAAATAATCTAAAAAAGCAAAATTTTCCGCAGCAGGAACTACAGAAATTTCTCCAGTAATGAGTTTATCATGTTCGCTGTTTTCTAAAATTTTATCAACCAGATAATCCCAGTCATTGTGATTGATGATATCGGTTGTCTCAAGATAATCAGCTTTCTGCGCGGCAGCTGTCTGCGAACTAACAAAACCGGTAGCCTGAAAATTGTATCCGACAACGGGAATCTTCGGCCCGAGATTGGGCGCGGTATTAAAAATTTTAAGACTCTCAGAATCAATA
>URWU01000158.1 GCA_900551585.1 uncultured Alphaproteobacteria bacterium
GACGCGCAGAAATATCATCAAGAATTTATAAAGTTCCAAGTTCAGCAGCTGAGTCATGGGCTGTTATCCGCCGTTGGCGATTTTATCAAAAAGGCCGTCGGTCAGGGTTTTCATCTGGTTCAGCATGAAGGGAAACAGAATGATGATAGTGGCAAAAACGGCAATGATTTTCGGCACAAAAGCCAGCGTCATTTCCTGGATTTGGGTCAGAGCTTGAAAGATACCGACAACGAGGCCGATAAACAAGGCAACCAGTAAAACCGGCGAAACCACTTTCAGCAAAGTGAAAATGGCGTCTCGGGAAATGTCTAAAACTTCAATTTCGTTCATGTTCTAACCTTATTCAAGCGGGGTTTGTTTTTCAAAATACTGATGATTTTCCAAACCGGTTAAAAAAGCACCGTCGAATCCTGTATCGACAATCCCTTTGAAGTAATTGGAAATGATTTTCTGCCATTCCGGGGTCCAATATTCAACAATAATGCCTTGCGGGTCAACAAAAGAAAGGCGCCTGAGCCATGAGGGCGAGCCGATTTTCCAGCCCGGCTGCCAATAATATTTGCCGTCATCCGTTTCAGAGATGTTGAAAGCGGCAATAACACGGCGCAGAGTGCCGTTTTTCTTAAATTTAAGGCTGTGAACCTCATCAGGCGTTAAAGGTTCGCCTTTGTAAAACGGCGAGATGACCACAATGTCAAAGTTAGAATTGCGGATATCCTGCAGGTAGGAAAAACGGTCTTTATATAATGAAGAATCCAGCAAAAAGATGATGTTCTGAGCTTCGCCGAGAGAATAGATGTTGACAGCGTTTTCGTTGATAATGACTTGATGTCCGGTATCTTTGAAAGCATATTGCTGATTGGCAAAGCCGTACATTAAGGCATTACGGCCGACGGAATCCTGAATGGCCTCGTCAAAAGCCTCTTCGCTCGGACAATTGTCGATTGAAATCAGCTTCAGTTTATCTGACGGGGCAAAATCCTGCTTGCTGCAAAAATAGTTATTCAAAACAACAGCGTCGATGTTTTTCATATATTCGCGGGCGCTGGTGCCTACCGTTTCTTCCTCGGGTTTCATATCGCGGAGTTTGGCAAGAAAACTCGGATCCGAGGCGTCAAAACCTTGTTTGCGGGCGTTGTTATATCCGTCCAGATGATATTCCCATAAGCCTTTTTTCATCAATTCGCGGCCGTCATGGACCATAATTTCAAAATCAGCGTTACGGCCTTTGGCATAACGGCTGAGCATGATGACATTGCTGCGCATTTGGTCGCGGTAATTGACAATATGTTGGGGAGCAACTTTGATATCTAAAATTTCTTCCTCACGAGTATAGGGGTTGGCGGAAGTAAATCCGCTCAACCCCGCTTTAGCCTCAGAGCAGGTTAAAATGATACTCGCAAGCAAGAAATATGTCAGACGACTAAGTAACAACATCAGCCTCGTTTTTTCCGGTTCTTGACGGGAGTTCGGCAATTTCCATGGCGATTTCCAAAATTTCCTCAAGCATTTCTTTCGGATTTTCGGTCAAGTCGGTTTTGCTGAAGTTTTCAAGATAGACACGCAGAGTTGCGCCGCTTGAACCGGTGCCGGACAGGCGGTAAACAATGCGGGAACCGTCAGCAAAGCTGATGATTAAACCGTTTTTGGTCGAGCTGCCGTCTACCGGATCATTGTAGATGAACGGATAAGCTTTTTCGATTTTATAATCGCCGTACTGATTGCCGTTCAATGAGGGGAGTTTGGCTTCCAAATCGGCCATCAGTTTGTCGGCAACAGCGGTGTCCAGACCCTCAAAGTCAAAACGCAGGTAATAGCTGCGGCCGTACTTTTTCCAATGGTCAAGCGTGATTTCTTCTACAGACATACCGGTTTTGGCGATAATGCTGAGCCAGAACAAAACAGCCCAAATGCCGTCTTTTTCACGGATATGGCTTGAGCCGGTGCCGAAGCTCTCTTCGCCGCAGATGGTGATGCGTTTGGAATCCATCAGGTTGACAAAGTATTTCCAACCGGTCGGGACTTCATAATAGTCAAGATTGTGCGCTTTGGCGACACGGCTGACGGCGGTTGAGGTCGGGCAGGATTTTGCCACGCCGTAAATGCCGTCTTTGTAAGCCGGAATGATTTTGTAATAATCGGTCAAAATGGCCAGAGAATCACTCGGAGAAACAAAGAAGTTGCGACCCAAAATCATGTTGCGGTCGCCGTCACCGTCATTGGCAGCGCCAAAATCCGGAGCGTTTTCAGCATTCATGATTTCGATTAATTCTTTGGCATAGGTCATGTTCGGATCGGGGTGCAGCCCGCCGAAATCCGGCAGCGGTTTGGCATTGATAACCGAGCCTTTGGCTGCGCCCAAAATTTCTTCAAAAATGCGGATGGCGTAGGGGCCGGTGACGGCGTTCATCGCATCAAATTTCATGGTGAAGCCGTTTTTGAACAGCTTTTTGAGAGCGTCAAAGTCAAAAATGCCTTCCATCATTGTGACATAATCATCAACGGAATTGATAACTTCGATTTCCATATCGCCCATTTTGAACGAGCCGATTTTATCCAGTTTGACATCTTCCGTCTCATAAATTTTGTATTCGGAAATGATTTTTGAGTTTTCAAAAATCTTATCGCTGAAAGATGTGGGAATCTGGCCGCCGGTTTCGTTGGCAAATTTGACGCCGAAGTCGCCGTTGATGCCGCCGGGGTTGTGGGAAGCCGAGAAAACAAAGCCGCCGTCGGTTTTGTTTTTGAGCAGAATGTTTGAAGCTGCCGGAGTTGATAAAAAGCCGTTTTGACCGATGATGAGTTTGGCAACGCCGTTGGCTGCAGCCATTTTGATAAACTGCTGGATTGCCACATCGTTATAGAAACGGCCGTCGCCGCCAACGACATAAACTTTGCCTTTGAGGCTGCCGATGGTGTTGAAGATGCTTTGAATGAAGTTTTCGAAATAGTTGGGCTGCATCATGACTTTGGTTTTTTTCCGCAGTCCGCCGGTTCCCATTTTTTGGTCGGTATAAGGAGTGGTCTTAATGGTTTTTATCATAATATTCTCCGTTTAAGGGTTAATTTTTAATGTCAATAACATAGCACTTTCACACCTAAACTCAAGTGTTCATTGCAGTTATTAAACCATAAAATGCGGAGAAAACCGAGGAAAAGACTATTCCGGAGAAATGAACTCGGCTAAGGCTTTGATTTCGCGCTTGGCGGCTAGATGAGAGATGGTCATTTTCATCTTCAGGCTTTCGTTATTCATATCAAGAACGGTCAGCCCTTCAAGGAACAGTTCTTTATAAATAACGCGGTCTTTTAAGCCGGCGGTAAAACGGAAACCGTAAAGTTTGGCCAGACGCTCCAGATAAGCAAAAACATTAGCTTTGTTTTTGGAATTGTAGCTGGAAAGCTTGTTGCCGACAACAATCCAGTTCAGGTAAGATTTTCCCTGGGAGGCGAGATATTTTTTGGTATCCCAGATAAAGTTGGCATAATGTCCGGGCATGCGGACACGCTCGGAATCGAAGTCAATGTCGGCTAAAACATTCAAATCCACCAAACTATCGGAAATCGGTGTAATAACCGTGTCGGCGTATTTGTGCGCTTCTTCAAACAGGTAGTTTTTGGTGCCGGGGGTGTCAATGATGATGGCGTCATATTTGCCGGAAGCCTCATAAATCTGGAAAGCCAGTTTCTCGCGGGCTTGGGGAATCAGGTAGTAATTATCTTCCGGATAAACGCGGGTATGGTCGGGAATCGGCAGTTTGATTTCTTTGGCTTCACAATATTTGCAACGGTTGTCGATATATTTGGAAAGGCTGCCCTGGCGGCCGTCCAAATCAAAAGTGGCGACAGAAAAACCTTCCTGCATAAGCTTGACGGCCAAATGCATGGAAATTGTCGATTTTCCGGTTCCGCCCTTTTCATTGCTGATAGTGATAATATGGGCTTTTTTGTTGGTTTTATCGTTGCTCATTAAAATTTGTTTGCCAAAGTGATCTCAGATTTTATTGCTGCGACTACTATACAAGACTTATTTGACTTTTTCAACTTATTACAAATGTTTTTCGCCTCATTTTTTTCAAAGCCGATAATTTTTGAGCGGTAGATAATGGCGGCGCCTTTTTGATAGGGCTCAATATCTACGGTTTTTTCAGCGTCTTTGCGGGCGACTTCCTGTTTGATGTTCAGGGCATAATTGCGGGCTTTGGCATAGTTTGAAAACTGTCTCTTATACACATCTGACGCTGCCGACG
>URWU01000159.1 GCA_900551585.1 uncultured Alphaproteobacteria bacterium
TTCCGTCAAAATATCTGGAAAAGCTGGAAAACCAATTGTTAGAAATCAACCTCAGTACTTTGAGCCAAATCGCCCGCTTTTTTGAAAAGAAAATTAAAATCGAACTGGTTGATTAAACAATTATAAAAAAGCCTCCCAAATGGGAGGCTTAATTTTTATTTTGTTGAGCCCCGTGTAAGAGGGCATATTTATTCCACCGTGTTTTCAATCAAACGGTCAAGGTTATCGCGTTCGTGTTCGTTATAGCCTTTTTCCTTGGCCTTGGCTTCTTCAGCTGCTTTGGCCGCTTTTTCCTTAGCGATTTTTTCATTGACCTTGTCATTGTTGATTATCAGAACCGGCTCTTTTTTCTTGGCGACTTTCGGCTGGGCCAGCATTTCAAACAACGCGTCAATATCAGTCTTTTTCTTGAGTTTTTCCTCAACCTCTTCATCGCTGTCGTCACTGTTTATTTCTCCGCCGGCCGACTTTGTCTTTTCGCGGATTTGTGCCAGAGTGGCTTCCGGAATCAAGTCTTCAATCGGTTTGGCAAAAGAACCGGCAATATTGAAATATTTTGACTGAGTCAAAGTTTCTGCCTGCTTGTCTTTCGGCACCATCCAATTGATGAGAATGTAAAACAGAATAACCAGCAGAAAAGCGCGGGCAATACCAAAAAACAGTCCAAGAATCCGGTCAATGCCGCTTAACTTGCTGCTGCGGACTTTACCAATCAGCTGACCGGTCAGCAGAATCCAGATAATGAAGAAAATGATGACAATTGCCGAAGCAGAAGCAACTGCCGCCGCGGCCGGACTGTCAATATATTTTCCGGCAAAAGGCGTGACCAAAGGCAGCAAATAAACCACACAGACAACAGCCAAGACCCAGCCGATAATCGACAAGACTTCTTTTATCAAGCCGCGGCTCAGGGCTATCAGAGCCGAGATACCGACGATGATTAAAATGATGATGTCTAAGTTATTGAGCGACTGCATGGGAGATTTTCCTTTAGTTGAACCAATTAATTAAACGTTGAACATTGCCGATTTCAAAAACACTCATGTCAATATTATTCGGCTTTTTGTCTTTGCTGTGGGTCGGCGGAATGATACAGCTGGCAAAACCCAGCTTTTTGGCTTCTTTCAAACGGGAAGACGGCTGGGAAACAGCGCGGATTTCACCGGATAAGCCGATTTCGCCGAAGATAACCATATCATGCGGCAGAGGCTTGTTGGTCAGAGAAGAAATGACGGCCATGGCTACGGCCAAATCAGCGGCCGGTTCGCTGATTCTCAAACCGCCGGCGATGTTCAGATAAACGTCCTGCGAGCTGAGGTTCATGCCGCAGCGCGCTTCCAAAACAGCCAGAACCATTGACAGGCGATTGGAATCCCAACCGACAACGGCGCGTTTGGGGCTGGCATAACCTGTCGGTGAGACCAGCGCCTGAATTTCGACCAGAACCGGACGCGAGCCCTCTACCCCGGCAAAAACGCAAGAGCCGGAAATATTACCCTGACGCTCAGCCAGAAACAAGGCTGACGGATTTTCAACTTCAACCAACCCCTGATCCTGCATTTCAAAAACGCCGATTTCATCCGTGGCGCCGTAACGGTTTTTTACGGCTCGCAAAATACGGAAATGATGACCGCGTTCGCCCTCAAAATAAAGCACGGTATCAACCATATGTTCCAAAACGCGCGGACCGGCAATCGAGCCCTGTTTGGTGACATGGCCGACCAAAAACAGCGTGAAACCTTTGCGTTTGGCCAGTTTAATCAGTTCATAAGAGCAAGCCCTCACCTGCGCAACACTGCCCGGTGTGGACTCAACATCTTCCAGATACATGGTTTGAATTGAATCGATAATCACAACATTGGCGTTTGATTTTTCCAGCGTGGCGATAATATCCCTAACGTCGGTGGCACTGGCCAGATTAACCGGCGCCTGCTCCAATTTTAAGCGTTTGGCGCGAATCCGCACCTGATCAATCGCTTCCTCGCCGGAGATATAAAAAACTTCAGGTTTTATCGGCAGTTCCGCCACTTTGGCACAGGCTTGCAGCAGCAAAGTCGATTTACCGATACCGGGGTCGCCGCCGACTAAGATAACCGAACCGGGAACCAAGCCGCCGCCGCAAACGCGGTCAAGCTCTTTGATTTCGGTGGTCAGGCGTTCAAGATTTTGTTCAGCACCGGTAAGCGGTACAAAGTCAATGATTTTGCCCTTATGTTTCGGGGTCAGATTAGAAAAACCCTCGCCGCCGGCTTTCTCTTCGACAATGGTATTCCATTCGCCGCAGGCATCGCATTTGCCCTGCCATCTGGGATAGACAGCGCCGCAATTCTGACAAACAAAATCAATCCCTTTTTTTGCCAAGGTTAGACCTCCACTTTTATCGGACCCTGAGAACAGCCGTTGATAAACTGTTTAACATATTCGTTATTGGTTTTATCCATTTCTTTGACGGTGCCCTGCCAGATGATTTTGCCCTTATAAAGCATGGCGATTTTATCAGCGATTTTGCGCGCCGAAGCCATATCGTGGGTAATGGTCAGAGCCGTTGCGCCCAAGCCTTTGACGGATTCAATAATCAAATCATTAATCACGTCGGACATAATCGGGTCAAGGCCGGTGGTCGGTTCATCAAAGAAAATGATTTCCGGACGGGTGGCAATGGCTCGCGCCAAGCCGACGCGTTTCTGCATGCCGCCGGATAATTCGGACGGTGACAAATCGGCCACATCCGGAGCCAGACCAACTTGCCGCAACACGCGGATAGCTTCCATTTTGGCTGCTTTTTTATCCATATTCTGATTTTCAATCAGGCCGAAAGCAACGTTTTCCCAAACACTCAAACTGTCAAACAAAGCGCCGCCCTGAAACAGCATGCCCATTTTGGAATGCAACAGTTCTTTTTCTTTCTCGCTGACGCCGACAACTTCCTGGTCATCAACCAGAATGGAGCCTTTATCCGGGGTAAGAATACCCTGAATGCATTTAATCAAGACAGATTTACCGGTTCCGGAACCGCCGATAACAACCAGAGATTCCCCTTCTTTAATATCCAAATCAATGCCGTCCAAAACAACTTTGCGGCCGAAAGCTTTGTGCAGATTGGTAATTTTAATTTTGGTATTTGTCATTATATTTTGCTCCACAAACGCTTATTTGGAAAAGAACATACCGGTAATGATATAGTTGAATATCAAAATCAGGATTGAAGAAGAAACCACGGCATTGGTTGTTGCCTCGCCGACGCCCTGAGCGCCGCCTTTGGATTTGAAACCGTTATAGCAACCCATCATCGAAATAATAAAACCGAAAACTGCGGCCTTGACAACACCGGTGGTGATGTCCAAAGCTTCCAGATTATCCAAGGTTGATTTAACATAATTGGCCGGATTGAAACCCAACTGGTAAACACCGACGACATAACCGCCGAAAATACCGATAACGTCACCGATTAAAACCAAAATCGGCAGCACAACCACGCCGGCGATAATCCGCGGCGCAATCAAATATTTGAAAGGATTGGTCGACAAAGTGGTCAAAGCATCAATCTGCTCGGTTACGCGCATGGTTCCGATTTCGGCAGCCATTGCCGCACCGATACGTCCGGCAACCATCAGAGCCGACAACACGGGTGCCAGTTCGCGGGTGACGGAAATCAGCACGACCGAAGCCACGGCGCTTTCAGCACCGAAACGCGAAAAGCCTGAATAACTCTGCAAGGCGATAACCATACCGGCAAAAATGGTGGTCAGACCGACAACCGGCAGAGAATAGAAACCGATGTCCATTATCTGTTTGCCAAGATTACGCAGATAAAACGGCGGCGTGAAGCAGTTGTAAATCGAACGGGCGATAAACAGCGATAATTCACCAAGCCGGGAAAAGAATGTGACCAAAGGCAGGCCTAATTTACGCAGAAATTTTTGAACGGGACGAATAAGCATATTAAATTTCTCTCAAAAAAGAATGATAATTGCCGATATATTAGGACGATGACACGGATAAATCAACAAACTTCTCACACTCATCACCAAAAACTATCGACAGTCAGGCCAGAGATAAGGCCAGAATCACTTTGTTAACGGCAGAAGCTTCAAAAGCGCAAAGCTGAATTTTTTTGACTTTGACATTTTCATACTCAAAAAAATCATCATCAGGCAGACGCTCTATCTGCGATGAATCTTTAACCAGCTCTACCACCCTGTCTCTTATACACATCTCCGAGCCCACGAGACGGAGCTACATCTCG
>URWU01000160.1 GCA_900551585.1 uncultured Alphaproteobacteria bacterium
AGATGTAGCTCCGTCTCGTGGGCTCGGAGATGTGTATAAGAGACAGGTGCATGAATATTCCTGGCACACACCCGGGCATACCGGCGGAACCGGCTTTTTGAAGTCTCCGGCCGGGCGCGCTTTTTTCAATTTCTTCGGTGAGCCGCTGTTTCGTTCCGATTTATCAATTTCGGTCGGAGAGCTTGGTTCTCTGTTGGATCATTCGGGGCCCATCGGTGAGAGTGAAAAATATACGGCGCGGGTGTTCGGTGCTGACCGCACTTATCATGTCACCAACGGTTCATCAACTTCTAACAGGGTTATTCTGATGGCGAGCGTGACCCGCAATCAGGTGGCTTTGTGCGACAGAAATTGCCATAAATCTGTTGAACATGCGATGACGATGAGCGGCGCTATTCCGACTTATTTGATTCCGACCCGCAACCAATATGGCATTATCGGGCCGATTTTACCGGATAAAATGAGTAAGGAAGCGGTTAAAAAAGCGATTGATGAAAATGCCCTGCTTAAAGACGGCATGGATAAAACGCCGGTGCATGCGATTGTTACCAACTCGACCTATGACGGTTTGTGCTATAACGTCAACCGTGTTAAAGAGCTTTTGGGCGAAAGTGTCGACAGGCTGCATTTTGATGAGGCCTGGTACGGCTATGCGCGTTTTAATCCGATGTACAAGGGGCGTTTTGCGATGTGTTGCGATCCGAAAGACGACGACCGCAAAGGGCCTACTATGTTTGCCACGCAGTCGACGCATAAGCTGCTCGCAGCTTTTTCCCAGGCATCGATGATACACGTTCGTGACGGGCGCAACCCGATTGACCACCAACGCTTTAACGAAGCGTTTATGATGCATGCGTCAACCTCGCCGTTTTATCCGATTATTGCTTCCAATGATATTAGTGCGGCAATGATGGACGGGGCCGGCGGTAAGGCTTTGACAGACGATTCAATTTGTGAAGCTGTTTCATTCCGCCGTACATTGGGACGTCTGCATGCTGAATTTACCGGCAAAAAAGACTGGTTTTTTAATGTCTGGCAGCCTGATTTTGTTATCGACACCCAGAGCGGCAAAAAAATTCCGTTCTTTGAAGCAACACCGGAACAACTAACAACAGATCCCAACTGCTGGATTTTGCGTCCGAATGATGAATGGCACGGGTTTGGCGATATTGAAGACGGCTATTGCATGCTTGACCCGATTAAGGTTTCTATTACCACGCCAGGTGTTTTGCCAAACGGTGATTTGGCTGATTTCGGTATTCCGGCGTCAGTTGTCAGCGCTTATCTTGATAATAAAGGCATTGTTGTTGAGAAGACCACTGATTTTACGATTTTGTTCCTGTTTTCACTCGGCGTGACAAATGGCAAATGGGGAACGTTGCTTAATGCTCTGTTTGAGTTCAAACGCGATTATGATAATAATACGCCGCTGGAAAGAGTGCTGCCCAATCTTGTTAAAGAGCATGAAGAGCGTTACAAAGGTATGGGCTTAAAGGATTTATCCGAGCAGATGTTCAAGACCATGAAAGATCTCGGTACCACCAAAGCCCTGTCTGCCGCTTTTTCTGTTTTGCCGCAGCCGGTTATGCCGCCGGTCGAAGCTTATGAAAATCTGGTTCACAACAATATTGTTTCGCTCAAGCTTGATGATATGCCGAACCGTGTTGTTGCGACCGGCGTGGTTCCGTATCCGCCCGGAATTCCGATGCTTATGCCCGGAGAAAATGCCGGTCCGGCCGACGGGCCTCTCCTCGGTTATCTTCAAGCTCTGCAAGCCTTTGACCGTCAATATCCCGGTTTTACTCACGATATTCACGGAGTGGAGGTGGATAAGGAGGGATATTATCAAATCCTTTGCATAAAATAAAAACGCGTATAACGGGGAACTAGTGCAGAAATTTCAGATAATTAGTTCGGTTATGTCCTTCTTTGTACACTTTTCTTACGACTTCCCTCATTATCAGGTTAAGAGAATCAAGGTGATGATACAAAAAAACAGCCTCTGTTTCAGAGGCTGTTTTTTTTTAAGCATTTTCGGAAGGGACGGTTTTGATACAAGTTTTGACCCTGGTAATGCGCATATTATCGGTGGCAATGACCTCATAAACGCAATATTCGTCTTCGGCTTTGTCGCCGACTTTCGGCTCGCGGCCGAGTAATCCGAAGACATAGCCGCCGATTGTGCTTTCATCATGCTCGTAAAACGGCAGTTTCATACAATCAAAGGCGTCTTCCAACAAAACCAGACCGTCAAATTCACAGACGCAGTTGTCAATAATTTTCATCGGATCGTCAGTTTCGTCATCATGTTCGTCCATAATATCGCCGACCAGTTCTTCCAAAATGTCTTCCATGGTCAGCAAGCCGGCCGTACCGCCGTATTCATCAACAACAATTGCCAAATGAATACGCTTTGCCATCATCTGGTGCAAAATCTCGGAAACGGATTTGTTCTCGGGAACAAACAGAATTTTACGGGTAATTTTGTTCAGAATATTTTTATCTTCACGCTCGGTATTATGCTCCAGCAAATCGCGAATGTGAATCATGCCGACAATATGGTCCTTGTCTTCTTTGCAGAGCGGAAAACGGGTGTGATTATGCTTTTTGACAAAGTCCAGCGCTTCGTCAAAGCTGTTGGTCTGGTCCAGACATTTCATATCCTGTCTGGGAATCATAATTTCATGAGCGCAGATTTCCGAGAAATCGATGGCGTTTTGAATGATTTCGCCTTCCGTATCATCAATGACGCCGCCTTTTTGTGAGGCGTCGACAATAATTTTGATTTCTTCTTCAGAATGTGCGTCTTCAATTTCATTGGTTTGTTTAACACCCATCAAATGCAGGATTCCGGCGGTTACATGGTCAAAAACCCAAATAAACGGCGAGAAAATGCGGTTGAAGGTATAAAGAGGGGCGGCAATATAAAGCACATATTTTTCAGTATGCTGAATCGCCAGAGATTTCGGAACCAGTTCGCCCAAAACAACGTGCAGCAAAGTGATGAAAGCAAAGGCGATACCAAAGCTGACCGAGTGCAGCAAAATGGTGTTGTCTTTGAAAAATCCGGCAAACAAATCTTCCAAAAGGTGAGAAACCGCGGGTTCGCCAATCCAGCCCAAGCCCAGAGATGCCAAGGTGATACCCAGCTGAATGGCGCTCAGATAAGTATTGAGATGGTCATTGATTTTGAGGGCTGTGACCGCGCGCTTATTACCGGCATGGGCCAGTTCTTCAAGTTTGGTGCGGCGGATTTTGACGATTGAAAATTCAGAAACAACGAAAAATGCATTAGCTAAAACCAAAAGGAACACCAATGCGAGATTGATAATATAGGTGTATACGGGGCTCATAATATTTTTTTAAATTGTACCTCAATTTATTATAGATAAGCCTATGTTACAGAATAAATTTTTTTTGTCAATGGCGGATTATCTGTTGCGCGGCTGCCATAATTTTGCAGCATCGGCCGGAAAATTACGGTTGTTTAAGGCTAAAGTTTTTTGCGGCACGGCTGCAAAATTCTGTATGGTCTTTTCTTTTTTTATTATTGCCGCCAGTTTCTGAAGGTGACGGCTGTCGGGGATTAACTGCAACTGTGAATCTTTGGAGATGAAAGCATAGCAATCACCGTATTTGTCTTCAGAGATATTGGCGATGATTTCCTGACCGTCAGAAAGAAAAAATTTGCCGCGTTTGATGGCGACATGGCCGTGCCGATGGCCTTTGCTCGGCATAAAGACCATAATTGTACCGTCGGGAACGTTGGCATAATCTTCAAAATTAACGGAAGAGGAGATAAAACAATCGAATTTTTCAAGTTCTTCTTTGGCCATATAGGCAGATCGTCCCGACAGATAAGGAAATTTTTGGATTTTGCTTTTTAGGAGCTGTTTTTTGATGCCGGCATAACAGTTTTCTTTACATTTTTTTCCGATTGCCGAACGGCAGATATCCGCCAGTTCGCGGCTCAGAGGCCCCGGTGTAATCGCCTTAAATTCTTCGGAAGAAAAATCAAAGCGGTTAATGTCGAGTTTGTTTTTCAGTATATCGAGCGAGACTTCGGAAATGGAAGCATGAGCGAGTATGTCAGAAGAATTGGACGAAGCTTTGATTTCTGTATTCGGCGTCGTGTTGTCTGTGTCGGGGGCTTCGTTGCCGGCATGGGCTTTTTCACCTTTGCCGGCCAGAAGAATGAGCACCGTAAGTGCTGTCTCTTATACACATCTCCGAGCCCAC
>URWU01000161.1 GCA_900551585.1 uncultured Alphaproteobacteria bacterium
GAAAATTACCAGACGATTTATGCCAAACACGAGGGCGCAGTTGCCGCTCCGACTGCCGGCCTGCATTTTACGCAGCGGGTGCTGGACGCTCTGGATAAAAAAGGCGTCAAACGCGTTTTCTTAACCCTGCATGTCGGTGCCGGAACTTTTCTGCCGGTCAAGGTTGAAGACACCGAAAATCACAAAATGCACGCCGAATACGGAATAATCACCCAAGATTCCTGCGACATCATCAACAATACCAAAAAAGCCGGCAAAAGAGTCATTGCCGTCGGTACCACATCACTGCGCCTGCTGGAAAGCGCTGCCGATAATCAGGGCGTCATTCACCCCTTTGCCGATGACACCAGTATCTTTATCACCCCGGGGTATAAGTTCAAAATTCTTGATATGCTGATTACCAATTTTCACCTGCCGAAATCAACCTTGTTTATGCTCGTCTGCGCCATTGCCGGAACCGAGCGCATGAAACAGGCTTATCAGCATGCCATGGATAAAAAATATCATTTTTATTCTTACGGCGACAGTTCAATTTTGAAATGCGTAAACAAAATTTAAACCTATTCGGACTATGCTGGATAAACCAATGATGAGGAAAAGCGACATTGAACCAGCTGAGTGCAAACATTGAGCGGATTTTTCCGCTGATTAAAAACATTTTAATTCCGGCAGTTTTGTTCGGAACCGCACTTATCTGTTTTTATGCCTACGGCAGCATTGCCCCCGCTTCCCTGACTTTTCTGCACATCTCTTTTTATAGCATCAGCTTTGCCGGCTTTATGATTCTGCTATATTTCAACCAACGCCGCCCGGTCTTTTATATTTTAATTTTAACGCTCAGCTATGTATTGATTAATTACCTCAAAAACAGTTTCGGCGCTGATTATACCACCACCTCTTATTACATTAACCTGTGCTTTTTCCTGCCGGTAAACCTGCTGGCCTTTTACTTTATCCCGTCGACACGCCTGTTGGTCAAAATGAATGTTTTCCTGCTGCTCGCCTTATTTGCACAGTTTTCCTTGGGCGAACTGCTCGGACATCTCGATTTTCGCATTAACCTCGGATTATTTGACGGTCATTTCGGCAATCTCAGCATTTTAGGCTTTATCCTCTTTATCATCACCTTGACGCTGTTTTTCATCCGCGCTTCGCAAAACGGCACCATTCTGAGCTATGCCTTATTCTTCTGCAGTCTCAACCTGCTTTTCGGAATGCTTTATTCTCACAGCCCGACCGCTCTGACGATTTTTTACGGCTGTGCAGCCCTGACCCTGATGCTGGCAATCATTCAGGATTTGTACCACAACACCTACAAAGATCCTTTAACGGGATTGCCCGGCCGCTATTCTTATATGATAAACTCGGCTTCTTTTCCGCTCAAATACAGTATCGGTTTAATCTGTATTGATGATTATGCGCAAATGCAGAATGTTTTCGGCCGCCGTGACCGGGATATTCTGGTTCGGATGATAACCGCCAAAATCATCGAAGAAGAGGGTGAAGAAAACCTTTATCGCTACAATGATGATGAATTTTTACTGATATTCAAAAATGAAAATAAAAACGAAGGCTTTGAACATCTTGAAAAAATCCGCCGCGCCATTGCCTCTGCGGAATTTATTCTCAGCAATCGCAAAAAATCTATCAAACTGACAATTTCAACCTGCGTTTCCGAGAAAAAACGCAGCGACGCCAACTCTATGGAAGTTCTGTTCCGCATTCGCAAAACCCTACAAAAAGCGAACGAATTCAGTCACAACATTTCATCAAAAGCTTAAGCTTTCTTTTTTCTGATCAGAAAATAAATAACTGTCGAACCGAGAATAATCAGCGGTACCGAGAGCATTTGCCCCATTGTGACATGACCGAAATAAAAACCAAGCTGGGCATCCGGTTCACGGAACTGCTCCATGGAAATCCGGAAAATACCGTAGAAAATGACAAACAGCGCCGAAACAAACCCGTGGCGCTCACGCACCCACTGATAACGCCATAAGAAGTTGAGAATGCCAAACATCACCACACCTTCAAAAAAGGCCTCATAAAGCTGCGACGGATGCCGCGGCCAGTAACCGCCGTTCGGAAACTTAACCGCCCAGGGCACATCGGTAATACGCCCCCACAATTCATCATTGATAAAATTGGCCAAACGCCCGAGGCAGATACCAATCGGCGCATAGAGAACAATCAAATCTGTCAGCGCTAAAAATTTATAATTAATCTTTTTGGCAAAATACCATGTTGCAGCAATCACACCCAAAACGCCGCCATGGAATGACATGCCGCCTTTCCAAACCTCAAACACCTGCAGCGGGTTCCGCCAGAAAGCGTCGCCGCCGTAAAACAGCACATAACCGAGCCGGCCGCCGATAACAATTCCCAAAGTCAGATAAAACATAAAGTCTTCAATATTCTCTTTGCTGAGACCGAGATTATTTTTTTTGACATTGCGGTTGATTAACACCCAACCGAGAACTATTCCGACCAGATATGCCATTGAATACCAGCGGATTGCCACCGGCCCGACAGAAAAAATGATTGGAGAAATATTGGGAAAATCAAAACCGTTCATCAAATTAAACCTTTTTGTGTAATTATAAAATTTGCTAAGATTATATTAACAAAAAAAATTATATCCACACCTAAAAAATTTTTGCCCACCGACAAATACAATAACCCATTGATTTAGGTAACAAAATATTTTTTATCATTTTTATTTTTTCATTTTAAGTGGAAAACTGCGACTCGGGACTTGTATTTAACGACTCGCCAATGCAATCTGTATTCAGTCCCCGTTATCGGAGCGCAAAAAATCGCAGATAACCCTATGCAACCCGGAGAAGTTTGATGAATTTGGCACAGAATTATGCCCCTGAATACAATCCCATAGACTTAGTTGAGAATATCTTCTCCGCCAAATCATTTGAAATCGAACGCCGTTCCATCACCGAAGTCGTTGTCGAAGTTCAGGGCAAATGGAACAATATGCTGCTGTTTTTTGCCTGGGAAGAAAATATGCGCTGCCTGCATATGTCCTGCCTGATGGATATCCAAAGTACGATTGAAGACCGCAGCAAAATTTTTGAGCTGCTGGCTCTGGCCAACGAAGACTTGTGGGTCGGCCATTTTTCTTATTGGACCGAGCAGAATATGCCTGTTTTCAAACATTCCATGCTCTTAAATGACGAGGAAGAAAATGTCCTTCACAGCAAAATTTCTCAGGTCATCGACATCGCCATCAAAGAATGCGAACGCATGTATCCGGTTTTCAAAGTAGTCCTGACTAAAGGCATGAACCCCAAACAGGCTCTTTATCCGATGTTGATGGAGACTTTAGGCGAAGCCTGATTTTTGCTGCCACAAAAAAAGAGGCTCGGCAATATTTTCCGAAACCCCTCTTTTCTGTCTTTCTTTATGACAATTTTTCCAGATAATCAACAATATCTTTAACCGTCACAAATTTAATTTCATAAAACCCAGGCAGCTTGCGCTGCAATTGATTTTCCTCCAGCTGAACACCGATATCGGCAATATCCATGCTGCATAAATACAAATCATTACTGAGGTTTTGCTCTTCCGTAATCTCCTTTTTGTAAAAAGGATCTTCGACTTTTTTGACATGAATAATGGCTTTGGCCACTTCATTTAAGATTTCATTTCTGCTCATTTTGACTATTTTTAATTTTTCGACAATCTCTGTCCACTCTGTTTTTCTGAACATCGTAGACCATAACTAATAGCGCCGGCACAATAAACCCGACATGCGGCGCATAGGCATTCAAAAACAACGTAACCGGCACCACCAGCTTCAAGGCGGCCATCACATTATCTTCGTCATGAAAATATTCCACAAAAACCATCGCCAGATAAAAAGCGCCAAAGCCCAAACAAACGAGCTCCAGACTGGTCAGAAACTGAAAGTAATACATGAGTACTGTTCCGACAAGCGCCACGCTTAAAAACTTGATACTCCAGCTGCGAAAACCGAGCTTTCGATAAACAAAATCCTGAGGAGTTTCGGACGGTTCTGCCTGTGAACTGAAATTCAGCCACAAACAATACATTCCCACTCCGGCTATGACTTCCAGTAACAAAAAGCCCATAGCTTTAATCACGTCCTGCATAATCTGTCTCTTATACACATCTGACGCTGCCGACG
>URWU01000162.1 GCA_900551585.1 uncultured Alphaproteobacteria bacterium
GATGTGTATAAGAGACAGTGCTTAACCGGTTTATGGATAAAATTCCGAAAGACGATACTGAGTTATGTCAGAAATATTATGAATTTGCAATCCAGCTGATTAATGCCGGTGCCGTAAACTTTAACCGCGGTGAAATGCAATATGCTTTCCTCTTAATCAGAAGTATTGAGGCAGCATATTTTATTCTGAACTGCGATGCACCTGAAATTTATCTGAATCTGCTCTGCGGCACAGCTCAAAATACATGGGAACAAATTAACGGCATTCTTGCTTTTGCCGAAAATAATCCGCAATATTTGTCGCTGACGCTGGATAAGATTGATTTCCGTATTGCTCCGGTTGATTCACAGACTATTTATTGGCTGCTAAACAGTTACGGCAAAGATAAAAATCCAATGATTAAAATACATTATCTGACGGCACTGGAAACTATCGCTCAAAGAACAGACCTCGATAATAACGCACAGTTTGCTTTGGACCAAGACGTCGTTCCGCAATTGCAGCTTAACAAAGCCCAGTTCAAAACTTTTCCTAACTTGAAAAAAGCTTATGAACGTTGCCAGGCCAGAGAAAATCTGCTGGATTTGTTAAAATAAAGAGTTAAATCTGATAAAAAAACACGCCCTGACATCAGCGGCGTGTTTTTTATACCTTCTATCCTAGGTTTTGACAAACATCTGCCATATTTTAAAAGTTTGTAGAATGAGGAAAATAGAGTGATTTCTAGGAAACAAAAAAATTTTAGTGTACAAAGAAGTACATGAATTTTTTTGTATTCCGTAAAATCGCTCTAGATTTCCATTATACAAACTTTTATTCGTAGCGAAGAGCATTAATCGGATTCAACAACGAAGCCTTGTAGGCCGGATAAAAACCAAAAAACAGTCCGACAAATCCAGCAAAAGAAAACGGCAGAAGAATGTATAAAAGTGTCGCCTGCGGGGTTAAGGTACTAAAGACGGAGACCAGATAGATTCCAAGCATACCGATAAAAATGCCCATCAAACCGCCGATTAAAGACAAGACGAGAGCTTCCATCAGAAACTGCAGACGAATATCCCAGGTTTTGGCACCGATAGCCATGCGGATGCCGATTTCACGGGTACGTTCGGTAACTGAAACAAGCATGATATTCATAATGCCGATACCGCCGACAAGAAGAGAAATTCCGGCAATTGAGCCGAGCAAAATAGTCATAATTTTTGTGGAATTTTCCATCATTTCCATCATCTGCGTCAGGTTCATAATCACAAAATCATCATCTTTATTTGCACCGAGATTATGCCTCTGGCGCAGCAGTTCTTTGATTTCATCCTGCGACGTATATGTGCTTTGCGCGTCAACCGCCTGAAGCATAATCATTTTCACCTGATCGGGAAACTGAATACCCATCACTTTTTTCTGCGCGGTCGTAATCGGAATAAAAACGCTGTCGTCCTGATCCTGCCCCATCCCGCTCTGCCCGCGTGAAACCAACACGCCGATAACCTGAAACGGCAGCCCTTTAATACGGATTGTCTTGCCAAGCGGATCAACATCGCCAAACAGCTCGTTGACAACCGTCTGGCCTAAAATCGCAACTTTATTGGCATTTTTAATATCTGCTTCACTAAAAAAACGCCCGTAAGAAAGGTCCCATTCCTTGATTTCAAAATTGCGGTTATCCGTTCCGGTAATTCCGGTCGACCAGTTGGTGTTGCCATAGACAATCTGCGCCGTTTCTTCCAAAACCGGAGCCGCCAGACGAATTTTGCTGATTTTTTCCTGAATAGCATTACCGTCTGCCATTTTCATTGTCGGCTGAGAGCCATGACCGCCGCGCGCACCGCTTGAAGTCGCCACACCGGAACGGACAATAATCAGGTTAGAACCCATGGTTTTCATTTCATTTTGAATAGAAATCTGCGCACCATTGCCGATTGCCAGCATCACAATCACCGCTGCCACACCGATAATGATACCGAGACTGGTCAAAATCGAGCGCATTTTATTGGCTTTAATCGCGCGGATAGCAATACTGAATATCGTCTTGAGTTCTATCATTTTTTAATCTCTTTTATTCTTTATTTAGCATTAAACTCAGAGAAATCACTCCGTGTCCTCTATAAATTTAATTTTGTGTCCGAGTGAATCTCACCGTCAACAATTTTGATAACCCGGTCGGCATATTTGGCAATATCCTCTTCATGCGTCACCAAGATAATGGTGCGGTTCATGTCTTTATTCAGCTTGGTAAACAAGTCCATAATCTCAACGCTCATTTTGGTATCAAGATTACCGGTCGGTTCATCGGCAAAAATAATCGGCGCCTCATTAACAATGGCGCGGGCAATTGCCACACGCTGCTGCTGACCGCCGGAAAGCTGGTTCGGCTGATGATACATGCGGTCTTTCAAACCAACGCTTTTCAAAGCCTGAGCAGCCCGTTCACGGCGTTCGTCATCGGCAATGCCGGCATAAACCATCGGCAGTTCCACATTCTCCATGGCCGAAGTACGGGACAACAGATTAAAGCCCTGAAAAACAAAACCGATTTTCTGATTGCGGATGGCCGCCAACTCATCGGAAGAAAGTTTTTCCACATTTACCCCGTCAAGCAGATAGTGTCCGGATGAGGGCTTGTCCAGACAGCCGAGAATATTCATCAAAGTCGATTTTCCCGAGCCGGACGGCCCCATAATCGCTACAAATTCCCCATGTTCGATTTTAAGCGAAATTCCTTTCAGAATTTTCAGATTAAAACCGTCCAAAGGATAACTTTTGGTAATATTTTTCAGTTCAATCAAAGCCATTAGCGCGGCATCCTCATTCTCATCTGGCGGGTTTTAGAGGCCGCGTCCTTTTTCTCAACAATCACTTCATCACCCTCGCGCAAATCTGCCGAGCTGACTTCGGTGTTATTATCATCGCTGACCCCGGTTTTAACAGCCACGCGCTGCGGACGGCCGTTAACAATAATCCATAAACCTTTGTCCTTATAACGTCTGCTGCTGCCGCCGTTTTCATCTTCAATATAAAAACGCAGTGCCTGATTGGGCACCAGCAGCGCATCCTGCTTTTCGGAGGTAATCACCTCAACATTGGCCGTCATGCCGGGTTTTAATTTCAAATCTTTATTGTCGATTTCAATAATCACTTCATAAGTGACGACATTGGAAGTCGTAATCGCCTCATTGCGAACCTGAGTGACAATACCGTAAAAAGTTTCATCAGGATAACTATCCACACTAAACTCAACCGTCTGCCCTTCTTTGACCTTGGCAATATCTGCCTCAACCACGGAAGCCTCAATCTGCATTTTGGTTAAATCTTCCGCCACATTAAACAAAGTCGGCGTTTGGAAGCTCGCGGCAACCGTCTGGCCGACTTCCACTTCCTTGGAAACGACAATACCGTCAACCGGCGACACGATTTTGGTATAATTCAAATCAATTCTGGCAGAGTTCAATGATGCCTCGGCCTGCTTAATCTGTGCCTCTTTCAAAGCCTGCTGCGCAATCGAATTATCATAATCCCTCTGCGCCGATTCGAGTTCTTTGTCGGCAGAGTAGCGGGAGCTGTTCAGTTTTTTAATACGGTCTAAATGTTTTTTATAATAAATGATATCATTTTTAACCACCTCAACTTCCGCCTTGGCAATATCCAAAGCAGCCTCACGCTGAGCAACAGTTGCCTCAAACAAAGCCGGGTCAATCTGCGCCAAGACCTGATCTTTTTTAACCGGCGTATTATAATCAACATAAATCTCGGAAATTGTTCCCGAAACCTGCGTACCGATATTAATCGTCGAAATCGGATTAATAATACCCGAAGCGGTTACCGTTTCGGTAATAGACCCTTTGGCAAGTTTCTGGGTAACATATTCGTCCCCTTTTTGCTGATTGTTCTGATAATAGAAGACGACTCCCAGAATGATAATCAACAGCAGGATATATTTTACGTATTTTTTCATAGCGGTTTTCTACCTTAACGATAAATTTGAGCTCTAATTGCGTTTAAAATAGCCCTAATTACTTAAAAATTAATAAAAGACCTTGTCAAAATGCATTTTTTTGTCTATATTAATTCTGTCTCTTATACACATCTCCGAGCCCACGAGACGGAGCTAC
>URWU01000163.1 GCA_900551585.1 uncultured Alphaproteobacteria bacterium
TCCACCAGTTTTGCACCTAAGGCGCTTTCACTGGTCAAAGGCGCAAGATTAACCTGTTTTTTGAGCCCGGATTCGGAAATTTTGCGCGCTGAAGACGTATCTTTGATAAATTGGCCAAAAATGCTGCCGCCCAAACGCGTCAATTCTTCACGATAAGGTTTAGACATTTGAAAATCCGTCATCGAGGCCATTGCCGTTTTATATTCATAACGGCTGTAAAACTCGGGTTTGACACCGATTTTATCCAACACTTTGCGGAAAAACGGCACTTCCAATGAAACGCCGGTAATTCCGACCTCGCTATGCGGCGCAACGGCAATTTCATCAAAAACAGACGCCAGATAATATTCTTTGGTACCGCGGCCGAAAGAACCGAACCCGGAAGAGAAAAGATAAGCTTTTTTACCGGTCGCGCGAAAAGCCTGAATTGTGTTACGCAAATCCTGAATCTGCGCCAAACCGAGAGAAGATGTGCTGACCGTTGCGGCCAGTGCTTTGACGCGCTTATCGGCGCCGGCAACATTAATCGCCGTAATTAAATCAAGAAAAGTCTGCGGCTGCGCGCCGGTCACTTCGGCAACAATATCGTCTCCGCGGGTTTCGGGATAATCATGGTCAAAATTGATTGTCAGCAAGGCAGATTTGGGAACCAATACCACGCCGCCGCTATCCTGGCGGATAAGTCCCAGCACAACCAGCAGAAGCATAATGAACAAAATACCGAAAATGGCAAAAGAATAAATCAACGACTTCAACAGCAGACGCGCTGCAAAAATCTTGCGTTTATTTTTCTTTTTAACCTCCGGAAAAGGAGCTTTGAAATCTGTCATATCATAACCTGAAAAAAATAAAGACCATCGAATATTCAATGGTCTTTATATTAAATGATTGTCCGGCTTTCTCAAGCTTAAATTGAGAGTTACGCAATTAAAATCAAGAGAAAGAAATTTTATTATACGAGGCAAAATCTGTATGAGTTGCCCGCAGAATAAAATTTATTCAGATAAGGCGGCAACCGTTTCCGGAATCTTATCCAAATTCAGCATTCCCTGAATGTGATAACCGCAGTCTACATGCAAAACTTCACCTGTGATAGCTGAACCGATGTCTGAAAGCAGACCCAAGGCAGCCATACCGACTTCTTCCTGAGTTACATTGCGGCGCAGCGGTGCATTATATTCATTCCAGTGCAGGATTTTGCGGAAATCACCGATACCGGAAGCAGCCAGAGTTTTAATCGGGCCGGCAGAAATGGCATTAACACGAACGCCCTGAGCACCCATATCGCTGGCAGCATAACGAACAGCAGCTTCCAAAGCAGCTTTGGCAACGCCCATAATATTATAGTTGGGCAGGATTCTCTCACCGCCGAGATAAGTCAGGGTAACGATAGAACCGTTTTCGCTCATAATCGGAGAAGCGCAGCGGCAGGCCTCCAAGAAAGAATAGCAGGAAATCTGCATGGTGTTGACAAAGTTGTCGCGGCTGGTATCAATGGTGCGGCCTTTGAGTTCATTTTTGTCAGAAAAAGCAATCGCATGAACAACAAAGTCGATTTTACCCCATTTCTCACCCAATTCTTTAAAGCAAGCTTCAACGCTGGCAGAGTCGGAAACATCACATTTAATCAACAAAGGCTCTTTATCAAGCTGAGCAGCCAAAGGCTGAACTCTTTTTTCCAGAGCTTCGTTTTGATAAGAGATTGCAATCTGAGCACCTTGAGCGTTCAGAGCCTGAGCAATGCCCCAGGCGATAGATTTATCATTTGCAAGGCCCATAATCAGACCTTTTTTGCCAGCCATTAATGGCGCAGGTGTAGCCATAATATTTTCCTTTGCTTTCAATAAAAAATTAAATATATTAAGTTAAAGTCTAAACACTTATTATAGAATTTAACCGTTTTTGTAAATAACTTTTTTTTCGGGGTGCGTATGTATTGGAAAACCAGACTCAAAAATGCGGCGGAAACCACTAAAAACTTCATAATTTTCTTATTTCGCCGGGCTCAGAACGACACCATCTTCCGCGTCTCCGCTTCCCTCAGCTACACATCGCTGATTGCCATTGTGCCGCTGTTTGCCATCGGACTGGCCATTTTTTCGGCTTTTCCGGGGTTTAATGCCATCAAAGAACAGTTTCAGGAGTTTTTGATTAAAAACTTCGTTCCTGACATTGAACAGGAAATCAGCCACTATTTTGTAGACTTCTTAAATGCTACGGCACAAATGACGACTATCGGCGTCATCGGCCTGGTCATCACCTCGATTTTAATGCTCTCAACCATCGAAAACAGCCTTAACTTCATTTTCAAAGTTTATAAACCCCGCAATATCAAAACCAAAATCACTTTATATTGGACGGTCATTACTTTGGGTCCCCTGCTGTTGGGCGCAGCTTTCTCTCTGCGGAGCTATCTCTTCACACTGCAAAAATTTATGCCGGAAGATATCGTCACCTCGCCGTTCTTTTTAAGTGATTTACTGCCGAATTTAATTACCATGCTGACACTGGTCATGGTATATGTTCTGGTTCCCAATAAAAAAGTCAAAGTCACCAATGCTGTCATCGGCGCTTTGGTCGCGGTGATTCTCTTCTGGTTCCTGCGTAAAGGATTCGGCCTGATTATTCTCAAAAGCGCCACTTATAAAACCATTTACGGCGCTTTGGCAACGCTGCCCATCTTTTTAATCTGGATGTATCTGGCCTGGGCCGTTGTCATTTTCGGCGCGGTTGTCACCGCCGCCCTGGAAGAATTCCAACAATACGAAGGACGGGAAGAATCACACGAAATCAAAGACAAAGCAGCTTCCGGACGCCGGCATTACAAAAAAAATGTCCGTTATGCAAAAAAGTTCTTGCAAAAAGAACAAAAGTAGTACATTTTATTTTTCATAGGGATAAGTACAAGAGCAAAATTGTATTTTAGCGCCAAGCATTTATAACAGATATTATATGCAAACTTATGAGAGGTAAAAAAATATTATGGATAAACAAAAAGCACTAGACGCCGCTCTCGGACAGATTGAAAAAGCCTTTGGTAAGGGTTCAATCATGCGCCTCGGCCAAAACGACGCCAGCGTTGATATTGAGGCCATTTCTACCGGCTCTATCGGTATTGATATTGCTTTAGGTATCGGCGGCATGCCCAAAGGCCGTATTGTCGAAATCTACGGTCCGGAAAGTTCCGGTAAAACCACTCTGGCTCTAAGCGTCATCGCTCAGGCTCAGAAAAAAGGCGGAACCTGTGCTTTTATTGACGCTGAACATGCTCTTGACCCGTCTTATGCCAAAAAAATCGGCGTTGACATCGAAAATCTGCTGATTTCTCAGCCCGATGCCGGCGAACAAGCTTTAGAGATTACCGATACATTGGTACGCTCGGGCGCTGTTGATGTTCTGGTTGTTGACTCTGTTGCCGCATTGGTTCCCAAGGCCGAACTTGAAGGCGAAATGGGTGACCAGCATATGGGTTTGCAAGCACGTTTGATGAGCCAGGCTTTACGTAAACTGACTGCCACGGTTTCCCGCTCCAATACTCTGGTCATCTTCATCAACCAAATCCGTATGAAAATCGGCGTTATGTTCGGCAACCCCGAAACCACCACCGGCGGTAACGCGCTGAAATTCTACTCTTCAGTCCGTATTGATATCCGCAGTATCGGAAAAATCAAAGACAAAGAAGACATCATAGGTACTCAGACCCGTGTCAAAATTGTCAAAAACAAAGTTGCTCCTCCGTTTAAGGTTGTTGACTTTGATATTATGTACGGCGAAGGTATCTCCAAAACCGGCGAACTGATTGATCTCGGTATCAAAGCAGGATTAGTTGAAAAAGCGGGTGCTTGGTTCTCTTACAAAGGCGAAAAACTTGGCCAAGGCCGTGAAAATGCCAAAATTTTCCTGAGAGAACATGAAGATGTTGCTCTTGAAATTGAAAACAAAATTCGTGCCGACGCCGGCCATATCACGACTGAAATGATTGGCGACAACGAACCGAGTGATGATGTTGCCGTTGATGAATAAATCTGTCTCTTATACACATCTCCGAGCCCACGAGACGGAGCTACATCTCG
>URWU01000164.1 GCA_900551585.1 uncultured Alphaproteobacteria bacterium
GAGATGTGTATAAGAGACAGATACATTTACATTACATATTTTAAGGAGAACGATAATGACTGATGCCAATAAAGAATTTAACGACGCCATCAGTGAGGTTTCTCTACAAAAAAGAGAAGATGAAATCGCTGCTCGCTCCGAAATTGTTGCCCGCGGCGATGTTATCACCATATATGATCCCGAAAGTTTACGTGACGGCGTTTATCAGAGGATGAAAAGTTACAAGAAAGGTGAAAACGGCGAGCTTATTGCCATTTCTAAAGATGAAGCTAACAAACTTGCGACCGAACAAAGAAATAAAGGCATCGACATTACTCCTAAAAAACTTTCAAACAAATATTACGGCAATAACCTGATGGCTATCAAAGAAGAAAACGGAGATGTTATTCGGCTGGATACCAAACAAGGAAAAACCCTTTCGCAAGAAAGTTTTCAGTCAAAAATCAATGATACCGCCGCTCAAAAAAGAGCAGATGAAGTTGCCGCCCGTTCTGAAATCGTTGCCCGCGGCGACGTGATTACCGTATATGATCCCGAAAGTAAACGTAACGGCATTTATCAAACAATGCAAAGCTATCAAAAAAACGAAAACGGCGAACTTGTTCCCATTTCCAGTGATGAAGCCAATAAACTCGTCACCGAACAGAAAAATAAAGGTAAGGACGTCACGCCAAAAAAACTTTCAAACAAATATTACGGTAACGGCCTGATGGCCATGAAAGAAGAAAACGGGAATGTTATCCGCATGGATGTTAAACAAGGAAAAACTTTCTCCGCAAACGAAAATAATAACAGCAAATCAGACAAAGAACAAACGGCGACCGTAGAAACTCAATCAATAAAGCAAGAAGAGTTTAACAGCGCTATCGGTGATGTTTCTATGCAGAAAAGAGATGATGAAGTTGCTGCCCGCTCTGAAATTGTTGCCCGCGGTGACATTGTTACCATTTATGACCCCGAAAGCAAGCGTGACGGCGTCTATCAAAAAATGCAAAGCTACAAGAAAAATGAAAATGGCGAACTGGTTGCTATTTCTAATGACGAAGCAAACAAACTCGTCACAGAACAGAGAAATAACGGTAAAGACGTCACGCCAAAAAAACTTCCGAATAAATATTACGGCAACAATCTGATGGCTATCAAAGAAGAAAACGGAAATGTTATCCGCATGGATGTTAAACAAGGAAAAACCCTTTCACAAGAGAATTTTCAGTCAAAAATCAATGATACGGCCGCTCAAAAAAGAGCCGATGAAGCTGCTGCCCGTTCTGAGGTCGTCATGCGCGGAAATATTATGACTGTTTATGATCCGGAAAGCAAACGCGATGGTGTTTATCAATCCATGCAGAGTTATCAGAAAAATGACAAAGGCGAACTTGTACCCATTTCCAATGACGACGCAAACAAACTTGTCACAGAACAAAGGAATAAAGGTTTGGACGTTACGCCTAAAAAACTGGCAAGCAAATATTATGGCAACGGTCTGATGGCCATGAAAGAAGAAAACGGAAATGTTATCCGTATGGATGTTAAAGCAGCAAACAGCAATACTGCTTCTGTTCCGACTAACAAGAATATTATGGCTGCGGCAATGTCTAAAAACATGGCACATTCATATTAAGATAAATCTAAATTTTACTATTAGCAAAGGGGTTACATAATGTCTGCAATTGACGCTTTTAAAAAATTAAGAGGAATTGGCTCAGAAAATGCCGCTCAAGAATCTCAGCCGACAGCACCGGTTTCAGCAACGGAAAAACCGCAAATCAGCAACATTTTTGCAAACTCTCATCAACCAGTGGATGTTAAGATTGATGAGTTTGGCATTGCCATTGAAAGCGTGAAAAATGATTCGCCTGATTTACCAGCAGATTCCGGTGTCATCAACCCATCAGTAGATGAATTCGGCACGCCGATATAATCAGAAAAAAGGATATTTTCATCTTCAAAAGGGCCGTCCGAAAGGGCGGCTCTTTTTTATCAGCGGCATATTGACTCCTGAAATTTTGATAATACTTATTGTCTATCTGAAAAATAAGGAGATTTGACAATGGCATGGCTTTATCTGATTGCGGCCGGATTATTTGAAATCGGCTGGCCGCTCGGTTTCAAACTGGCTCAGGGTGACAATGGTTACAACCCCGGCATATGGTTCACTGTTTCGGCCATATCCATGGCAATCAGCGGGCTGCTTTTGTTTATGGCGCAAAAAACCATTCCCATCGGCGTTGCTTATGCCGCCTGGACCGGTATCGGCGCCGTCGGCACTTACCTCATCGGCGTCTGGTTCTTTAATGACAGCGCTTCCGTCCTCAGCTGGATTGGTTTGGTTCTAATCGTCAGCGGAATTTCCATGTTAAAAATTTCGGTTTTAGGCCGCTAGGAGAAAAATATGAGAGTAGTTATCATCGGCGGCGGATCTGCCGGAATCAGTACGGCAACCAGACTCAGACGCCTCAACGAAAATGCCGAAATCATCATTTTGGAAAAAACAGGCGAATTTGCTGTTTCCAACTGCGGGCTGACCTATTATCTCTCCGGCGAAGTCAAATCCGCCGAAGCGCTTATCGGCACCAGCGTTGAAACCATGCGCCAGTTGTATAATATTGATGTGCGCCTCAATCATGAGGTCACAGCGATCAACCGCGCGCAGAAAACCGTTTCAATCGAAGGATATGACGACGAACCTTATGACAAACTGGTCATTGCCATCGGCGCTTATCAGCTGCGCCCTGATATTGACGGCGTTTTGGCGGATAATATTTTTACAATCAAAAATCTTGAGACAATTGAAAAAATCAAAGAATACATCAGTGGCGTCGGCGCTAAAAATATCGTCATTGTCGGCGGCGGCCTGATTGGGATTGAAGCGGCCGAAGCCTTTATCAAACTCGGGCTTTATCCGGTCATCGTCGAAGCGGCTGAGCATATTATCCCGCCTCTTGATTATGAAATGGCGGTTATTATTCAAAATTATCTGCGCGAAAAAGGCATTCCGCTTTATATTCAGGATAAAGTTATGGCTTTCGGCGATAAAGAAGCCGTATTGGCCTCGGGAACAAAGCTGCCCTATGATATGGCAATTATTGCTACCGGCGTGCGCCCCGACCTCAAGCTTTCAGTCCTTTCCGAGCTGGAACTCGGCAGCAACGGCGGCCTCAAAGTTGATGAATATATGCGGACTTCCGATGAAAATATTTATGCTGCCGGCGATGATGTCGAAGTCACCAATTTTATTACCGACAAAAAAGAGCGCGTCTCACATGCCGGGCTGGCCGTTAAAGAAGCACGGATTATTGCCGACCATCTGGCCGGCCTGAACACCAAATTCGGCAAAGTGGTCAACACCGCCATTGTTAAATCTTTTGACTTGGCTATCGGTGCCGTCGGCGCCAATGAAGAAACGCTGCGCCGTAATAATATCCCCTACAAAAAGCTGCATTTCTACGCAAAATCACATTCCGGCTATTATCCCGGCGCCGAACAAATGCTCTTCAAACTGCTGTTCAACGCCAAAGGCAAAATCCTTGGCGCGCAGGGTATCGGCAAAGACGGCA
Source organism: uncultured Alphaproteobacteria bacterium (assembly GCA_900551585.1). Lineage (GTDB taxonomy): Bacteria > Pseudomonadota > Alphaproteobacteria > RF32 > CAG-239 > CAJLXD01. Next base: position 3,558 of record URWU01000164.1, read on the forward strand.
TAGACAAGCGTTTAGATGTGATTCTGTCCTATATGCAGAAAGGCGGTACGGTTTATGACCTGGCCAAGGCCGAGCTTTGTTATGCGCCGCCGTTTGCCACCGGACGAGATGCGGTCAACGACCTCGGCGGAGCTGCCGAAAATATTCTGGAAGGTCGCGAAGTACCGATTTTCTATGACGAAGTCGACTGGGACAACCAAAACTGCGATGTGATGATTATTGATGTTCGCCCGCAAGCCAAATTTGCCGAGGCGCATATTCCCAATGCCGTTAATATTCCGATGGAGGCTATCCGCAGCAATTTGGACGCGATTCCCCATGATAAAAAAGTGATTCTCTACTGTAATCACGGCCGCCGGTCATATCTGACCTCTTGTATTCTCCGGAATCGCGGTTTTGATAATATTTTCAACCTCAGCGGCGGCATGGACCTTTATAACGAGATTCAAGAAAATAAGCAGATTCGCAATGAATCTTATGAACGAATCGTTAATATGCTGTCTCT
>URWU01000165.1 GCA_900551585.1 uncultured Alphaproteobacteria bacterium
CGAGATGTAGCTCCGTCTCGTGGGCTCGGAGATGTGTATAAGAGACAGGTATTAGCGGAAGTGGCATTTTCCGGAACAGAGCCCAAAATCTGAGTGGTGCAAACATCAATTGTTTTGCCGGCATCACGCTCCGCCAAAGTCTCGCCGATGCAGATGATAACTTTCAAACCGGCTTCATAAGCAGCCTGAGATTTTTTGCAAATCAGCTCATTGGTCTCGCCATGGTCGGCACGGCGCTCGGAGTGACCGGTAATCACATACTGGCAGCCGGCATCTTTCAGCATAACCGGGCTGATGTCACCGGTATGAGCACCCTTCTCTGCAAAATGGCAGTCCTGCGCGCCCAAAGCCACTTTGGCACCGCGCAGTGCTTTTTTAACAGAAGTCAACAATGTAAACGGCGGACAAACCAAAAATTCACAATCAGTTTTACCCATTTTTTTAACTTCTGCGGCAACACCTTTAGCCAAAGCGACGCCGTCTTCCAACAGGCCGTTCATTTTCCAGTTGCCGGCGATTAAAGTTTTTCTAGCCATTTTTATCTTCCTTTAACAATGAAATTTACTTTTGCTTACCTATTTAACATAACAAATAAAAATATTCCAGCCAAAAAAACTTTTCAACACGAATATTTTGATAAGATTTTCGTGTATTACTTTAAATAAGGTGCAGACAACTTCTAAAAATGCATTATAATTGGCGCAATTAGTAAAATATTAAGATAGGATTTAACTAAAATGATTACTAAATTATCAAAATTTAAGGATTCATGGGTCATCAAAATTCTGCTGACGATTACGGCGCTCAGCTTTGTTTCGTTATTCGGCATTACCGGATATCTCGGCAACGCGGGCAAAAACAGTGCCGTTATTGAGGTTGGGCCGGTCAGAGTGACCAAGGCCGAAATCAGCGCTCAATATAACCACGAGCTTCAAACCGCAAAAAACATCTTCGGCGATAATTTGGAAATCAACGATTCAATGCGCACGGCTCTGTTGCAGGGAATTATTCAAAAAGAACTGATTAATGCCATTATGAAAGAGACAGCCAACGATTTAGGCGTTTCTATCAGCGACGCTTATGTCCGCAAAATCATTTTCTCGCAGGCCGAGTTTTTAGATGCAGACGGCCGTTTCAGCCGCGACAAATTTAACCGCCTGCTCAGTGCTTCCGGATGGAGCGAAGGCAAATATATTCAAACGCTTAAAGAAGATGTTGTTAAACAGCATTTGATTCACGGTCTGGTCGAGAATATCAATATTCCGAAGTTTATGACTCCGTATCTCGAGAAAATCAATAACCAGCAGAAAGTGTTCAAATATATTACCATTGACACGGAAAAACTGCCGATTGACCGTAAAATGAGCAACGAAGAGCTTGAGCAGTATTATCAGGACTTTGCCCCGCAGTTTGTTGAGCCTGAAGCCCGCGATATTTCTCTCATGGTTCTTTCAACAGATGATATTGCCGCCCAGGTGAAACCGAGCGAAGAAGATATTGCTGCTTATTATGAGGAGAATATCAGCCAGTTTGTTACTCCGGAAAAGAGAAATATTCTGCAAATGGTTTTTGACAGCGAAAAAGATGCCGCCGCCGCCATGGTTAAACTCAAAGCCGGCGAAGACTTTTATACTGTTGCCAAAGAAATGGCCAAACAGGACAAAGAAACCACCGAACTCGGCTGGGTTGCCCAGGATCAACTGATTGCCGATATGGGCGAGAAAATGTTCTCTCTCAAAAACGGTGAAATTGCCGGACCGGTTAAATCCGAACTCGGCTGGCATATTATGAAACTGAACGGTGTCAAAGCCAAAGTCGAAATGCCCAAGGCCGAAGCCAACAAAAAAATCATCAGCGAAATCCAGAAAGAAAGAGCTTATGATGAGGCTTATGAAATCACCACCAAAATTGAAGATGAAATCGGATCCGGAAAATCTATGGAAGAAATTGCCAAAGAAAACAAAGTCAGAATCTACAAGGCTCAAGGCATTAAAGACGACGGCACAGCCAAAGTCATGCCGAAAGAATTTGCAAAACTTCTGAAATCAACCGATTTTATCGACTCTGTCTTCTCTTATAACGTTAACGAAATCAGCCAAGTTATTGAAGAAGATGACGGTTTTGTCATTGTCCGTGTGGACGCCATCAAAGATGCTCACCCGAAAACGGTTGACTCCGTCCGTTCCGAGATTGAGACAATGTGGGCTGCCAACGAGCGCAGCGCCATTGCTCAGGAGATTGTCAATGACGTGACGCACGATTTGGAAAACGGCGACAAGATTGATGAAGTGGCCGGACGTTTCAAACTTTCTTTGAAAACAACCAAGCCGCTCAAACGCAATGAGAATTTTGCCAACCTGAACGGTATCCAGATGAAAGAGCTTTTCCAAGAGCCTTTGGACAGCCCGAAACTGTATCATCTGGACAATGTCCAAATCATTGCCGTTAACAGCAAAGTAATTGACAGTGCTGCCAAAATGAGCAAAGAAGAACTGAATGCCCTGCGCATGAAAGTTGCTTCCGAAATTACTCAAGATGCGGCCAACCAGCTGGTTAATGCTTATGGCTCAAACTATAAAGTCAAAGTTGATTATAAAGAAGCCGGTATCGAAGACTTATAATCTGCTGTTGATTTAAATATACAAAAAGGCGTTTCCTCACGGAGACGCCTTTTCTTTCACTTAATTTGTTAGAGCTAGAATATAATCAAGCCGGTCTCCGCAAAATGGGGCGTGTGTAAACTCTCCATTTTTTCACAGATTCCGAGGACTTGCTTTTTCCATTCATCGGCAGCGGCTTTTTGTTGTTCCGGGCTGATGTTTTCGCATTTTCGATAATCAAAATTTCCAAACAGGTAAGTCTGATTTTCGGCAATGGGATACATTCCGCAGGGAATGAAGTCTGCGCGGTCATAATTGGCCTGCTGCCATTTTTTTGCAACTTCCCGCATTGTTCCCGGCACAGTCGTAAAAAAGCAGACGGTATTATTTTGGTAACCGTTAATCGCTACTGACGCAACTTTGCCGACACCCAGAGTATTAATCTTTCGGGCATTATTAATAATGCGGCGGCAGTCGGGTGAATCGATGTAAAAAACCAATCCGGCGACAATTCCGTCAGAAGTTACTTTTACGGCAGTTTCCAAAAAATTTGATACCTCCGGCATTTTGGCAAAAACGGAGCTTACGGCTTCTTTTGCTTCAGAATTATTTACCAGGGTGTTGTTCAACGCAAGAAATGTCAATCTTGATGAAATCATAACTAAAATTAATTAAATTTGTAATACATAATAAATTCAAAATCTCGTAAACTGGGGCCTAAACTAGCACAGCGGAAAAATAAATCAATAAAAAAACGCACCGTTTTATATCAACGCTGCGTTTTTTGCATTCTATGGTTGTTATCAAAATTTTTGATAACCGACCAAGAGATAGTCCTTTGTCTGACAGTCCAGATAATCTAAAATATAGTCCATGCTGTCTTTCCAGGTTTGAATGAGATGAGACTGTTCTTCTTCGCTTTTGTTTTCCAAAATCTGCGGTTTGAGAAAACAGATAACATAGCACAGGGAAGCTGATCTTTTCATAATTCCGCAAGTGCATATATTTTCATCGGAAGAACTGAAATAGCCATGCAAAGTCAGGGCAATATCGTCAATTTTTTCAGGTACAACGGCAAAACAACAATGAATGCCCTGCCCGCAAAATTTGATACTGGCAAACTCAAAACGGCCAATTCCCAAAGATAAAATCTTTTCAGCCGAAGCTTTAATTTCATCAGCATTTTCGCCTTTGAGATTAAAAGCCGCGGCAAAAGAGATTTCTTCACCGTCTATAACTGCCGCAGGAGAAACCATTATCTCAGGCAAAGACGTTGTCTGCAAATGCCTCTCTAAGATTTTTGATGTTTCATCAAAACTCAGCGCACCGTCAATCTTCATGAAAATAGGAACTTCTGTAATCATAAGCTCATGTTTATTAAGTTAGTATAATAGAGATAATTTATATCTGTCTCTTATACACATCTCCGAGCCCAC
>URWU01000166.1 GCA_900551585.1 uncultured Alphaproteobacteria bacterium
GAGATGTAGCTCCGTCTCGTGGGCTCGGAGATGTGTATAAGAGACAGGATATACATATCGTCAACATCCATAGCTGCGTCATTGGCATAAGGATAGTCAAGATTTGTAATTGCTTTATAACCTTTAATCGTCAGCGGGGCGTTGATGTTCAGGACGCCGTTGTCGGTCAAAACAGCCCAGGCTGTCGGTTTGCTGACTGTGGTTGCCGCGTTGATGTTAACGGTACTGCCGTTGGTATATAATGCACCATGGACGGTCATCGGCGTATTGATGTTTACCGTTCCGTACCACCATTCGATGGTATGCGGCGAGTATTCCGTTGCCGGCAGGTTATGGACAACATTGCCGTTAATATTTAAGACGGCTTCTCTGGCGAATTTTTGGTCTCCGGAAAGCATGCAGTCGCCGACACCGCCGTCATAGTCAAACATTGAGCTGGCACCGGTATAGGTGAGAGAAGCGCCTTTTTCGATGTTAACAACGGGCTTGGTTCCGGCCACGGCAATCACCGATCCGGAGATACTGGTATCGCCTGTATCTTTGTTTACTTCAAGGTTTCCTTTGACATTCAGCGTTGAGCCGCTTTCAACGGTGAAATGTTTCATTCCTGTCGATTTTACGTTATAGAAGTTGGCAATTCCTCTGACGGCAAAATGAGGCGTATTCCAGTTATTGGTATAATAAGTACTGCCGCTTGAAGAAGTCTGCTTTTCGCTGTTAAACGTAAATTCGACATCACGGAAGGTTCCGCCGCCGGTCATCATTTCAGTCCAATAGCATTTACCTTTTCTTTCAATCTTATTGACGAAATGCAGTTTCTTAAATTCGGTATTGTTATTGGTTTTGATTTGAACAGGGCCTTGAACCGTGATTTTCGGCGAAGTGGCGCAAAGCGGCGATGCCGAAGCGATTTCGTTGGCGCCCATAACGGTTTTTCCTGACAAATCAATATCAGTTGTTATCGTGAAGCTGCTGACGACGACCAGATTGTTTTTGCCGTCAATCAAAGCATGCTGCAAGTCGTTTGCCGAGGCAATGCGGTCATAGCTCGGAAAATAGCTTTCGACATACTGCGCGCAGGTTTGAATATTCGGCTTGCACTGCCAGCAGGCTGAGCCGCGTTCGGTATATTTCGGATCGCCCATGGTTCCCGTTGAGCAGGATTTGTAATAATTATTCGGGCAGGTATCGTCTTTTTCAATGCAGGCGGTTTGGTTGGCGTTGACTTTCATATTATTGCCGCATTGGGTGATTTTGCACATTTTTTTTGTGCAGTTTGACAGATTGGAATCTTTGCAATCTGGACAGGTTTCTGTCTGGGTGACGTTTGCCAAAGAGGACGCTGTGGCACAATCAACATTATAACCGCTGCAGTTTGAACTGCGGCAGCCGTTGTAGCAAACGAGCGTTCCGGTGGTTTTTTTGTCGGTACAGACATTGTTGGTCGGAATAGCGGTTACATAACCGGAGCCAAAGGCACGGCAGTCAGAAATTTGACAGGTATTGTTGACGGGTTTATAATAAAGGCTGCAACCGGTAATGATATATCTTTTGCCAAAGGGGCATTTTTTGCAGGTGGCATTGGCTGGGCAGCTGGTTAATGAATAAGCGTCACAATTGCTGCCTTGGTTGTGGTCCTTGCCAATTGTTCCGCGATCTGAAAATCCGAGATCATCGCCCATGTCGGGCAGAAAGGTTATTCTTGCTTGGACTTGGGTCGTAAAAAAACAGACCGAGAAAAGTCCAATAACGAGACTTCTAACGATAAACATAATATCCCTCACACACTATAATATTTCCACACATATCTTAATTATATTATCACTTTTCAAGCTCTATGACAACAGTAAAACTAAGGGAGACTAAAGGATACAGGCGAAATGGCTGATTTCTCTGGAAAAAATAAATGAGGAAAAGAGTGTGCTAATTTTAGTTTTTGTTAATATTGTCCGAATCAGTATTTTTTAGCTGCTGTTTGAGATAAAAAAATGCCACAATCAAAAATAACTGCGGCATTTTTATGAAAGGTTTCGGCGCTTACTGGCGGAGTTTTTTCTCGGTTTTAATGTCATTGAATACGGCTTTCGCAAAGGCTTTTTTAGCAACATAAGTGATGAACAGAGGTTCTTCCAATTTTAATCCGCCCAGAGTTTCTTCCAGAGCTTCAAAACTCTCATAGATTTTGCTGATTAAAGCAATGTTGGTTTCCAATTCGGCTTGTTTATTCATTTCATTATTTATAGCTCTCATTGTTTCCTCCTTGTTTGGAACTTTGTTGTGTATAAATTAATTTTTGTTGTTGCTTTTGATATTATCTCAATATTCGAAGATGAGAATATCCTAAAATGCGGAGTCAGGTATCGAAAAATTTGACCACTTGAAATTTAGAGTGTCCTAAAAATAAGCTCCATCTTGACTTAGGCAGTCCTTATAATGTTAGGGGCTGGTAACAAATTTTGAAAAAAAATTAAAAAAAGCCCCAAATTTTTTTATTTGAGGCTGATTTTTTATTTATAAGAAGGTTCAATATGAATGACCACGCGGCGGTTGCGGCGGCGGTTGTCGGGAATCGGCTCGCCATAAGGGTCTAAGTTCGGATACTTCGGCACAACGTCATAAAGTCCGACGGCCTGCATACGAACTCTGGGAATGCCGCGACTCTCAAGAAAACGAACGACAGAGGCGGCACGGGCAGCCGAGAGTTCCCAGTTGGACGGGAATTGCGGGCTGGAGAATTTTTCATCGCTGGTATGGCCTTCAATACTGAACTTGAAGTTTTTATAGCGTTCGGAAAGCAGAGTTGCGGCAACGCGTTTTAAGAAAGTGATGGCTGCGGGGCTTAAATCTGCCGAACCCTGATTAAAGAAAGTATCGCCGTCCATTTCCAGAACCACACCCTGCGAATCGCTGCCGAGGGATAATTGGTCGCTGACATCGACAGATTTGATATCATCGTCCAAATCGGCCATCATCAGTTCAATCGGGCGTTTGTTGTCTTTGTTGCCGAGGGCGTCATTCATACTGGCCTGAATTTGCTCAAACAAGGCAATATCAGGTTTGGAGACTGAAGCCATCATAACAAAGAAGCACAGCAGCAAAGTGACCATGTCACCATAAGTCGCCATCCAATCTTCATCAATTTTATCTTCGGGCTTCTTTTTCATGCGCCAACCTCCTAGTTTTCAGACTGAGCGGCGGTGTTGTTCAAATCGCGGTCAATGAGGAACTGGTCGCGGACGTCAACAAAGGAGTTGATTTTATCCTGAATGTAGCGCGGGCTTTTACGTTCGGCCAGCAATACCATTCCTTCTTTGAGCATGTTGTTTTTGAAAAGGGAAACATCATAACGGGCAGACATTTTTGTTGCCAGCGGAATGAAGATGATGCGGGCCAGAATGATACCGTAAAAAGTGGTGACCAAAGCAACGGCCATGCTGGGGCCGATTGCAGACGGATCACCGCCCATTTTGCCGAGCATGATAATCAGGCCGATAAGGGTACCGAGCATACCGAAAGCCGGTGCGTCGCCGCCCATTTTTTTGAGGGCGTCCAAAGCGGTTTTATTGCGGTCGCTTTCCGCTTCAAGCATTTGATCCAAAATCTGGTTGATTTCCGCGCCGGTATAACCGGTGACAACCAAATCGGAACCATAGGCCAAGAACGGGTTTTTGTCGCGCAATTCCGGTGTGATTTCATTTTCCAAACCTTGCAGGCCGTTTTTCTGAATGATGTAAGCCCAGCGGACAATACGGCCGATTTCGTCTTTTAATGAAGCTTCCGAATCGGCATGGCGGGAAAAGGTTTTTCCCATCAGGCGCAGAGCGGCAATAGCAGTTTTGATTTCATAAGAGATAAACAGAGCAACAAATGTACCGCCGGCAACAATAATCATACTCGGAACGTCAATAAAAGCTGACGGCCGATCGGTTGCGGATACGATTGCTCCGACTACAACCTGTCTCTTATACACATCTCCGAGCCCACGAGACGGAGCTACATCT
>URWU01000167.1 GCA_900551585.1 uncultured Alphaproteobacteria bacterium
GACATCAGCTTTTTGATAACATCGGCGCCTTTTTCAGCCATACGGTTAGCCAGTTCCTGAACGGTAATAACTTCGGGAATAACCACATCGCGGATAATTTTTTCCTGCGGCTGCTGTTGAACCGGCTGCGGTTTCGGCTGTTTTTTCTTATAACGACGGCGTCCGCCGAAGCCATAATCGTCATCATCATCGTCACCGCCGCCCATAATGTTATGGACGCTGAATTTGCCGCCGCGTTTTTGCGGTTCAAAACTGCGTTTGGTAACCTTTTTGCGGTCTGCCTCAAAAGCTTCTTCTTTGGCAGCAACCACTTTTTTGTTATGAACAACTTCTTCCTCGTCATCATCATCAAAATCTTTGACTTTTTTCTCTTTGGCCTTATAAGATTTATCTTCGGCGGCAGGTGCTGCAAAATCTTCTTTTTTAGCGCTCGGTTTAGCAACCGGTACCGGTGTTTCAGCCTGAGTCGCTTTAACGGCCGCCAGAGCTTTTTCCTCTTCTTCTTTGCGGCGTTTTTCTTCTTCCTGCTGTTTTTGGCGGGCTAAAGCCTTTTCCTCTTCTTCCTGACGGCGTTTGGCTTCGTGCTCTTTTGCATCGGCAATCAAGCGCAATTTAGCGGCCGTTGCATCATCGATTTCAACTTTCTGCTCGGCAGCCGCTGCTGTCGGATTAATGATTCTTTTTTTACGAACTTCAACCTGAACAACTTTTTTACCCTCATTGTTCACTGTCTTGGCCTTATCGCCCAGCTTCAGTGTCAGGGTAGATTTTCCTGATAATGTTAACTTATTTTTTGCATTATCTTCTGTCATTATTATTCCTTCTCTGCTTATCCTATTTCTAAGAATTTAAAAAATCTTCCAACCTGGAAAACTCGTTATGAACCGCTTTAGCCATTTCGCTGCGCAAAAAGGCGGCGTGAACCGTGTTTACTTTATCTAATGCCTTGTCCAACTCCTCAATTTCATAAGTACGGAAAACTTCCAAATTCTTAGCCAGCAGCATAATCCGGTTATGACCGTCTGCTCCGGCGTCTCGGGCTTCTAAAATAAAAGCCGCTTTGTCTTTTTTTATTGCTTCGCTTACCTTTTCAAAACCGGTCAGCAACACACCGGCTTTGCGAGCCAGGGAAATGGCGTCAAGCCCGCGTTTTTTCAACAGGGTTTCAACCAGTTCCGTCAGCTCGGCATCAACTTTGACATTCTTTTTGGCCGCTTTTGAAAACAAGTTTTTTTCCACGGCATTATTTAATGCCGTTTTTGAGTTTTTCACCCAAATTCCCTTACCCGGAAGTTTCTTCTTAAAATCGGGAACAATCCGGTTGTCGGGTGTAACGGTAAAGCGCAGCATTTTTGCTTTATCCTGCACTTCACCGGTTACAATACATTTTCTTGTTTCATCAGCTTTCATCTGATTCTGCCCAATCCTTACTCTTCAGTCGTTTCTTCGGCAGCTTCTTCACCCTCGAACCAATGTTCGCGGGCAGCCATAATGATTTTATTGGCTTCAACGACTGAAACGGTGTTCTCACCCAAAATTTCAATCAGCTCGTCGGTTGCCAAATCACCCAAGTCATCAAGGGTTTTAACACCGGCATCAGCCAAAGTCAAAATCATATCGCGGTCCAAACCTTCGATTTCCTGAATTTTCTCATCAATACCCAAAGATTTGCTCTTTTCCTCAAATTCCTGATTGCGTTTGGCAACAAAAGCCTGAGCACGGGATTGCAGTTCTTTGGCAACATCTTCGTCAAAACCTTCGATTTCAGCCAGCTCGGACAATTGAACCAAAGCCACTTCATCAACAGTAGAGAAACCTTCGGCAATCAACAGATGAGCAATCATCTCATCAACGTCCAAAGCCTCGATAAAGCGCTGAGAACGGACTTTATTCTCATTGGTGCGGCGTTCCTGCTCCTGCTCTTCGGTCAGGACATCAATATCACAGCCGACCAATTGCGAAGCCAGTTTCACATTCTGGCCGCGGCGGCCGATAGCCATTGAGAACTGCTCTTGCGGAACAACAACTTCAATGCGGTTGTTTTCTTCATCCAAAACCACTTTGGTAACTTCAGCCGGAGCCAAAGCACTGACAATGAACTGGGCTTTGTCTTCGGAATAAGGAACGATATCAATTTTTTCACCCTGCAGTTCGGTAACAACAGCCTGAACGCGAATACCGCGCAAACCGACACAGGCGCCGACAGCGTCAACAGTCATATCATCGGTCTTAACGGCGATTTTGGCTTTCGAACCCGGATCACGGGCAACAGAAACGATTTTAACAATACCGTCATAAATTTCCGGAACTTCGGAAGTAAACAATTTAGCCAGGAATTCCGGGCAGGTACGAGACAGGAAAATCTGCGGACCTTTGGTTTCTTTGCGGACTTCCAAAACATAAGCACGGACGCGGTCGCCGTTTTTGAATTTTTCCCGCGGAATAATTTCATCGCGGCGCAGAATAGCCTCGGCTTTGCCGATATCCAAAACAACATTGCCGAATTCAATACGTTTAATTGTACCGTTGACAATTGTGCCGACTTTTTCTTTGTATTCTTCAAATTGTTTGTTGCGCTCTGCGTCACGAACCTTTTGAACAATAACCTGTTTGGCAGTCTGAGCGGCAATACGTCCGAAATCAATCGGCGGCAGATTATCAATGATGAATTCGCCGACTTTAATGTCTTTATTATAAGCCTTGGCTTGCTTCAGAGTCATTTGGGTGACATCATTTTCAACCTGTTCGTCGGATTCGACAACTTCGCGGTAGCGTGCCAGAGTGATAGCACCGCTTTTGCGGTCAATATGGGCGCGGATATCATGCTCAAAACCGTATTTGGAACGGCCGGCTTTTTGAATGGCAATTTCCATAGCTTCCAAAACATCGTCGCGGTCAATATTCTTCTCGCGGGCAACAGTATCGGCAACTAAGATAATTTCGGGTCTGGGCATACTCTCAATATTTTGCATTTTTAGTCCTCTGTCATTATTTTTATTAAAATTATTCTTCGTCTAATTCAACGGCATCATCATCGGCATGCGCAGCCATATATGACGCCAGCAGTTCATCGGTCAAAACGATTTTGGCCTTATTAATATCTTCAAACGGAATGTCATATTCCTGACCGTCCATCTCCAGCTTGATGTTGTTTTTGTCATCAACGGCGAGGGTCTTGCCTTTAAAACGCTTGCGACCGGAAACTTCAACACCGGTCTCGATTTTGGTTTCGTAACCCAAAAATCTCTTGAAATGATCCACTTTCGTCAGCGGGCGGTCTAATCCCGGAGAGCTGACTTCCAGAGAATATTGGTCCTCAATCGGGTCTTTTTCATCCATCACTTCCGAAATTTTGCGGCTGACGGTTGCACAGTCATCAACATTGATGTCCTGGCCGTCTTTGCGGTCAATCATAATTTGCAGGGTCGGGTTTTTCTGGCCGATTGTCAAAATACGAACCAACTCATAGCCCAAACCTTCGATAACCGGCTCAAGCAAGTCTTGTAAAGGGTGTTTTATCTGCATAATTTCCGTTTTCCTTACGAAAGAAGCGGGGTTTTTGACCCCGCCTCATCTAATATTATCAATTTCTGTAAAGACATATAACAGAAAAGTTTTTAAAAATCCAGCATTTTTTGCATATCTGCCCCATAAGTTTTATAAAATTCGGATAGAAAAGATAAAAAGTTAATATGTGAGACGAATAGAGGTGAGCATCGTACCGCGTTTCTAGCCGGCCACAGAGGAACTTTTGGATTAGCCGTCTTCGAGATGAAGCAATATCGACACGCTAATCAAGGTCGCTATCAGGGTGGGGGTCAGGACGGCAAGGGCACCGGGAATAGTGCCGTTGAGGCCGAAAGCATAAATTAACTGCGACAGGAAATAGACGACGAAACCGGTTGAGATA